>JAGARY010000127.1 GCA_017622055.1 Treponema sp.
ATATTATGTTCTCAATTCTTTCTGCTTTCAATTTGACAGTAACACTTTCTTCAATTGCCGGTATGATTTTGACAATTGGTATGGCAGTTGATGCTAACGTTTTGGTATTTGAACGCATTAAAGAAGAATTAAGAGCAGGAAAGAGTAGAGCTGTTGCAATCTCTATGGGATTCGACAACGCATTCTGGGCAATTATGGACTCGAATATTACAACATTCATCGCTGCAATCTTCTTGTCACAACTTGGAACAGGTTCTATTCAAGGTTTCGCAATCTCATTGGCAATTGGTGTAATTTCTTCTGTATTTACAGCATTGTTCGTATCTAGATTAATCTTTGACTTTGATACAGATGTATTAAAAGCTAAAAAGGTTAGTATTGGTTGGGGGATAAAATAATGAAAGTTAAGAATTTTAATAAAGGGTTTATTCCTTGTGCCATCATTAGTTTAGTAATTATTGTTTTTGGAATTGTTGGATTCTTTACAAAAGGCATAAACTTAGGTCTTGATTTTAAACCTGGTTTAATCGAAGAAATTCGTGTTGCTCCACCTGTTGCTACACTTTCTTATGAAGGTCCTGCAAAAATTACAGTTGATTTGTCTGATGGTCAAATGGATTTAGTAATTAGTGGTCTTGGTGCTACAAACGAAACTCGTGCATATAATTTTAATCAATATGCAACAGTTCAAGCATTGACAGATGAAGTAAATAAATCTGGCGATGTAAAAATGACAGTAAAAAATGGAAGTTTTGATACAACAAAATTATTCTTAGATTCTGCTGTTTCAAATATGCTTTCTACAAATGATTTATATATCTATCCAGCTGGAACTTCAGACATTACAACTGATGATGTTCGTGCTGCTTTGGCAGGTGTTGCTGGTGTTGATGTAAAACAACTTGGTTCAGGTGCAGATGCTTCTTACCAAATTCGTATGGGAGCAACAAAAGATTCTTCACAAGAAGAATTACAGTCTGCTGTAAACCAAAAATTGTATTCTAAATTTGGAAAAGAACAAGTTGCAATTATTAAAACAGACTTTATTGGTGCTGGAATGTCTAGCTCAATTGCTTCAAAATCAATTTTGATGTTTGTTTGTGTAGTTGTATTGATTTGGGCTTATGCTGCAATTCGTTTCCACTGGGACTTTGCTTTAGGTTCAGTTGTTGCTTTGATTCATGACGTTTTAATTATGTTTACATTTATCATTTGGACACAAATGGAATTTTCTACAACAGTTTTGGCTGCAGTTCTTACAATTGTAGGTTACTCAATCAACGCTACTGTAGTTATTCTTGACCGTATTCGTTATAACTTAAGAATGATGCCAAATGTAAAATCATTTAATGAAATTTTGAATCAATCATTAACAGATACATTAACACGTTCTATCTTAACAACAGTTACAACATTATTTGCTGTAGTTTCAATGTTCGTATTTACAACAGGAAGCATTAAAGACTTCTCATTAGCATTGATTGTTGGTTTGATTAGTGGTATGTATTCTTCAATCTTCATTTCTAGTGCATTTATTTCATTTAGCCGTAGAAATTGGAAAGCAGAATACGGAGTTCACCACTCATTAAAACGTGAAAATGTTGGTGAATTGCAATTGTCTTAATTTTTTGATAAACAAAATTTATAACATATAAACAGGATGGGATTTTCTCATCCTGTTTTTTTTTGTATAATAACTTTAGGTAAAAAGATGAAAGTTATTAAATCTGAAATAATGGGTTTTTGTTTTGGTGTAAGACGTGCTGTTGATTTAGTAAAAAACGCCCTTTTAGAAAACCAATCAAAAAAAGTATATTCACTTGGTCCTTTAATTCATAATGATTTTGTTTTGGAAAGTTTAAAAAATCAAGGTTTGATTATTGTTGAAGAAGATGAGATTCAAAATATTCCAAGCGAATCTGTTGTTGTAATTCGGGCTCATGGAGTTTCCCCTGATGTTATTGAAAATCTGAATGAAAAAAAGTGTAAAATTATTGATGCTACATGTCCAAGGGTAAAAAGTAGCCAAAAAATAGTAGAAAAAAATGCCCATTCAATAATTTATTTAACTGGCGACAGTAATCATGGTGAAGTAAAAGGAATTGCTGGATATTCAAAAAAGGATTTTCATTTAATCAAAAACGAAGAAGATGCTACAAAAACTCAAATAAAAAATGGTGAAAAATCAATTTTATTAAGTCAGACTACTTTTAGCAAAAAAGAATATGAAAAAATTCAAAAAATATTGATTGAAAAAAATCCAGAGATTAAAGTTTTTAATACAATTTGTTCTGCAACAAAAGAAAGGCAAGATTCTCTTGTGGAGTTGTGTAAAAAAGTTGATGCTGTTGTTGTTATTGGTGGAAAAAATTCTGCAAATACAATAAGACTTTATCAAATTGCAAAAGATAATTGCAAAAATGTTTATCATATTGAATGTGAAGAAGAACTTCCAAAAGAAGTTTTTGATTTTGAAACAGTAGGAATTACAGCTGGTGCTTCCACACCCGATGAATTAATAAATGCTATAGAAAACAAATTGGTTTGTGGTATTTACTAAATCTTAAAAATTCATTATTTTATTAGGTAGATAATAATATTATTTATTTTTTGGAGATAAAATAAAAACTGCCTAAAATGTCGTCAGTTTTTATTTTCGAAGTTTGCGTTGCAAACTTTTTATATATTGTTGTTTCTCACTTTGTTGCGAAACAACTTAAAAAAATCAATTACAAAATGAAAATTTTGTAATTAATTTTTTTTAGGAGATAAACATGGCAGTTAAAGTTGCTATTAATGGTTTTGGCCGTATTGGTCGTTTGGCTTTCCGTCAAATGTTTGATGCAGACGGATATGAAGTAGTTGCAATCAACGATTTAACAAGCCCAAAAATGCTTGCTCACCTTCTTAAATATGATACAGCACAAGGTGGATTCTGTGGTAAATTTGGTGAAGGAAAACACACTGTAGAAGCTACAGAAGATTCTATCATCGTTGATGGAAAAGAAATCAAAATCTACAAAGAAGCAGATGCAAACAACTGTCCTTGGGGTGCATTGAAAGTAGACGTTGTACTTGAATGTACAGGTTTCTATGTATCAAAAGAAAAATCACAAGCACACATCAATGCAGGTGCTCGTAAAGTAGTTATTTCAGCTCCAGCTGGAAACGACTTACCAACAATCGTTTACAATGTAAACCACAAAACATTAACAAAAAATGACAATATCATTTCTGCAGCTTCTTGTACAACAAACTGTTTAGCTCCAATGGCTAAAGCTTTGAATGACTATGCTGCTATCCAATCTGGTATTATGTCTACAATTCACGCTTACACAGGTGACCAAATGATTCTTGACGGTCCACAGAGAAAAGGTGATCTTCGCCGTGCTCGTGCTGGTGCTGCTAACATCGTTCCAAACTCAACAGGTGCTGCTAAAGCTATTGGTTTAGTAATTCCTGAATTGAACGGAAAATTAATTGGTTCTGCTCAACGTGTTCCAACACCTACAGGTTCAACAACAATCTTGGTTGCTGTAGTTAAAGGTAAAGACGTAACAAAAGAAGGAATCAATGCTGCAATGAAAGCTGCTGCAACAGAATCTTACGGATACTGTGAAGAAGAAATCGTTTCTTCTGACATCATCGGTATGAAATTTGGTTCACTCTTTGATGCTACACAAACAATGGTTTCTAAAATCGACGATGATACATATCAAGTACAAGTTGTTTCTTGGTATGACAACGAAAACTCATATACATCACAGATGGTTAGAACAATTAAATACTTCTCAGAAAACTGCTAATTATAGCGTAATCTGAAAAACAAAGCTCTTAGGGAAGCCTAAGGGCTTTTTTGTTTTAAAGAAGTATTTAATTGTTCTTTCGATAAGTCCGGTAAAATCCTGCGCACTGCTCGGATTTCTCGGACAGGTTAGAACTATCAAATATTTCAGCGAAAACTGCTAATTTGATAATTTGAGTATAAAGTGGCGCCCAAGAAATTGGGCGCTATTTTATTTTAAAGTGAAATATTTGATAGTTCTTTCGATTGAACAACGAACAAAAACGCTACGCCAGCTCGCGTTTTTGTTCTTACACAGGTTCATCACAATTAAATACTTCTCTGATGCGCAAGTCGCGAGAGCGACGAATAAAATAGATTCCACTCATGCAAACGGAGCGAAGCGACGTATGCGCAAGTCGCGTGAGCGACGAGTTAAATAACTTCCTATAATGCAAAGCAAACGAAGTTTGCTATAACTGCTAATTATAGTGTAATCTGAAAAAAGAAGCTCTTAGGGAAGCCTAAGGGCTTTTTTGTTTTAAAGAAGTTTTTTGGGCAAGGGGGACGGAGGGCGCGAAGCGGCCACTGGACTGAGGCCACGGATGTGGGCGAGGGAAGCGGCTGGAACGATAGTGGAACCCGGAGTGACCCGGTTTTTTACGGGCAGCTTTGCTGGCTGTAAAAAATGCCTCCAGAAATTTATTTTTTTTCTATAATTCTATTTTGCAACAGATTTCTTTTGCAATTTCGCCGGTTTTGAGGTAGATGCGGTCGCCGTCGTCGCTTACGAGCTTCATGCCGATTTTTTTCATGAGGCTGAAGGATGGGATGTTCCGTTTATCGCAGTGGGCAACGATTGATTTTATGCCTAGTGTTTTTGCAAAATCTAGGATGGCAAAAGCGGCTTCTGAACCGTAACCTTTGTTTTGAAAATCGTTGTGAATCATCCAGCCCATTTCTGCGGTGGTAGGGTCTTCTAAAATGTTAATTTCGATTGTGCCGATTGGTTTTGTTGTGTTTTTTATGAAAATTGAAAAGTTTAAGGCAACATTCGGTTGATTTTTGTTTATGTACCAGAGGTCCCAGTCATATTGCGAAACTGTTATAAAATCTATTGTTTCTTGGATGTTTTCTGTTCCTGCGTAAAGCATGTATCTTGTTGTTGTTTTGTTGGAGGTGATTTTGAAAAGAGCTTCTGCGTCTTCTAATTTTATTGGTTTTAATTCTAGTCTTTCTGTTGTAATATTTGTGTTTTCCATTTTTTAATTATAACAAAATCTGAAGAACTGTGATATAATCTTTTTTATATTTTTGCATTTTGAGGTTTTGTATGAAATCAAAGTTAGTTTTTAATTCTGTGCCAAATACTTGGGAAGAATTTTTGCCATTGGGAAATGGTCGTTTAGGGGCAATGGTAAAGGCTGGTGTGAGTAATGAGATTTATCAGCTTAATGAGGAAGGGATTTGGTCTGGTGGGCCTCAAAATAGAATGAATCCTGACACTTTGAAAAATATAGAAAAAATTAGAAATCTTGTAAAATCTGGAAATGTTTTGGAGGCTCAGGCACTTGGATTTCAATCTTTAAGTGGAACAAGTTTTAATGAGCGAGTTTATCATCCTGCGGGAGATTTTAAAATTGATTTTTTTGATAAGGAAAATGCTGGAATTGAATGTGGATTTCCTTTGGAGCATAAAACTTGTGAAAATGCTAAGGCAACTTATAAAAGTGTTTTAGATTTGGATGATGCTTTTACAGAAATTACATACCAAAATGATAAAAATGTGAGTTTTTCTAGAAAATCTTGGATTAGTGCTGCTGATGATGCTTTGTTTATTCATGTAAAAGCCAGCGAAAAGGGTGCTATAAATTTTGCAGGATATTTGGATAGAGGTCATTGGTGCGATAACATTTTTGCTAAAGATGATTGTATTTTTTTGGAAGATGCTCACGGAATTCCATTTTGCGTTGGTGTTGGGGCAGTGTGTAAAGGAGGGTCTGTAAAAACTAATGGTGTTTTTATTACAGGTTCTGATTGTGATGAAGTATTGATTTTTATTGATATTAGAGCTTGGAAATGGGACGGAAAAAAAGTTCTTTCAAAAAAACAATATGATAAATTGATTTTAAAAAATTATTGGACAGGGGAAGTTCAAAATCATTTGAATCAGATTAAGCAAAAATTTAAGAATAATGATTTTTCTGCGTGTGTGAATGAGATTTTTGAAAATCATCTAAAAGAATATCACACTTATTGGAATAAAAGTTCAATTCAAATTGGTGATGCAAAAGAAATTGAATGTCTTTCTAATGATATTATAAAAAATGCAACTTCTGATAATGTTTCGTTGGTAAATCTTTACGCAAACTTTTCAAAATATCTTTTAATTAGCGGAAGTCGTTTTCCTGGAAATCTTCCCACAACTTTGCAAGGACTTTGGAACTGTTATATGGATCCGCCTTGGGGGTGTAAATATACTGTAAATATTAATACACAAATGAATTATTGGCCTGTTAATATTTCTAATTTAAGCGAATGTGAAGTTTCTCTTTTTAATTTGCTTGAACGGGCTTACGAAAATGGTTGTGAAGTTGCAAAAAAAATGTATAACTGCAAAGGCTATGTAGTTCATCATAATCTTGATTATTGGGGAGATTCGACTCCTCAAGATAGTTGGCTTCCTGGAACTTATTGGGTTTTAGGTGCCGCATGGATTGCAACTCATATTTGGGAACATTTTGAATATACTCAAGATTCAGATTTGCTTAAAAAGTATTATTATTTGATTCATGAAGCTTGTAGATTTTTTGTTGATTTCTTGCAACCTTGTGATATTTTAGCTGGAGATGGAAAACCTTATTTGGTAATAAATCCTTCTGTTTCACCTGAAAATTCTTATGTTACAAAAACTGGGCAAGTTGGGGCATTTTGCGAAGGTTGTCAAATGGATAATATGATTCTTAGACATCTTTTTGAAAGTTGTTTAAAAGCAAAAAAGGTTCTTGGCAATTTATGCAAAAATAAAAAAGGAAAATCATATAAAGATGATGATTATGCAGATTTTGAATATGTTTTGAGTCATCTTAAAAAGCCTGAGTTAAATTCTGATGGTTCGTTGATGGAATGGAATAGGGAAGTTGAAGAAGTTGAACCTGGACATCGTCATGTTTCCCATTTGTATGGACTTTTCCCAGGACATGATATTAGTGTAGAAAAAACTCCTGAATTTGCAGAGGCGGCAAAAAAGACTTTAGAAAAACGATTGAGTAATGGAGGCGGACATACTGGTTGGAGCCAAGCATGGATTATAAACTTTAGAGCTCAGTTGCAACAAGGTGATGAGGCTTTAGATTCAATTGTAAAATTGTTCAGACATTCTACTTTACCAAATCTTTTAGATAATCATCCGCCATTCCAAATTGATGGAAACTTTGGTGCTTTGGCAGGAATTGAGCGGCTTCTTGTTCAAAGTGAATTTACAGCTGATGGAAAAGTTGTTGTAAAATTGCTTCCTGCTTTGCCTTCAGAAAAAGCTTGGCAAAACGGAAAAGTTTGTGGGCTTTGTGTAAAAGGTGGCTATTCAATTAATTTTTCTTGGGAAAATGGAAAAGTTGTTGAATATGAATTGATTAATAATGGAAACGGAATTGATAAAGATAAAATTATCATTTCATAAATGAAGGTTTTTATGGCAAGAAAAAAGAAAAGAACTTCAAAATCTTCTGGAAAAAGGATTTTGAAAAAGATTTTATTTGTTATAGCTTTAGTTTTGGTTTGTTATTACGCATATACTTATTTGGTTGAATCTGGATATTTAAAAAATGATTTTTTCCCAAATGTGAACAAGGCAAATACAGAAGAAGTTTTTGAAAGTGAAGTTATAGAATCTTCTTCTGGAATTCAAAATGAAAAAACAATTGAAGAAGTTGAATCAAAAGAAGCCAATGAAAAAGAAGATGTGAAAAAATCTGAAGCAAATGTTTCTGGTGATTTTGAATCTGATTATGTAGAAAATCATCCGTTGTTTTTTGGAAATCCTTCTGATGCAATTGGTGATGTAAATGTTCCAAAAAATTATTTAATGGAAAAACCTCAGTTTATTATTTCTTATAATAATGAAAAATTAATTCCAAACTGGGTTGGTTGGCATTTAGGAAGTGAAGATTTAGGTGAAGCAGAACGTTCTGATAAATTTGTTCCGGATGGAACTTTGCCAGAAAGTTGGTATCAAGTGCGGAAGGAAGATTATCAGTTTAATATGTATGGTTTTGATAGAGGTCATGTTTGTCCTTCGGCAGATAAAACTGCAACTTCTGAAGATAACGAAGCTACATTTTTAATGACAAATATGATTCCTCAGTCTCCAAACTGCAACAGAATTGTTTGGATGCATTTGGAATCTTATGAGCGGGAACTTGTTGAACAAGGGAACGAATTGTACATATTTGCAGGTCCCCATGGTGTTGGAGGAACTGGAAGTAGAGGATATTTTGAAGAAATTGTGATTAATAAAAAAGATGGCGGTGTTTACAAAATTACAGTTCCTGCTTATTCTTGGAAAGTAATTATGATTTTGTCTGAATCTGGTGATGATGTTAATGCAATTTCTGATGATACAGAAGTAATTGCGGTTTCTGTTCCAAATACTCAAGATTGTAAATTTATAAAAGACACTGAAGAAAAAGCTGATTGGCATGATTATATTTGTTCGATAAATGATATTGAACAGATGACAGGTTATGACTTTTTTGAATTGTTGGAAGATAATTTGGAAGAAACTTTGGAATCTAAAATTTACAGTGGATTCTAAAATGCAAAAAAAATGGTGATTATCCAGAAAATCAAAACTGAAAATCTGAATAGTCACCAAAATATATATAAACATTCCGGAGCTTAGCTTCTACGGAATGGAAAGGGCTTCTAAAAAGACTTTCTTTTTAGATTGCCCTGCTTCAAAATAAATGGCAAAAAAAAAGGAAACTTTTTCAAGTTTCCTTAGAAGGTGTGGATAGGAGTCGAACCTACGAATAGCAGTTTTGCAGACTGATCCCTTACCGTTTGGGTACCACACCAAAAAGCGTATAAGTAATATATCAGTTTATAAAATCATTGTCAATGCTGTGGACAAAAAAAATCTAGTTTTATAAATCTTCTGTGATTATTTTTATTTCTTTTAATTTTTCAATTACAAGTGAACATTCTTCGTCGCTGGAAAAAATCAAATCAACTTTACCTTTTGATTCAGTTGCCACAACCAAAACATTTTTAGGATAATTTTCTTGTTCTTCTTTTGGTAAATCTAAAACTGGAAATGTAACGATATCTGAATATTCAACAAAAGTGGAATTTACAATTAATAATTTTTCATAAACGCCGTTGTGTTTTTTTAAGTTTGCTTCTTTACAAACAATAAAAAGTCCTAGAACACCACATAATTGAATAATTATAGAATAAAATGAAACGTTTTGAAAAGAAACAATAAAAACAAGTAAAAATGCAACAATACAAACTGTGTAAAATCGAATGTTTGTGCTTCTTCCATAAGAAAAAATCAAATTGCCAGCATTTTGTAATAATTTTTTTGTATTTTGTGGAATAAAAATTAAAATGCCAATCATAACGATATAACATAAAATCAAAATTATTAGATTTGTGCTCATGTTTTGTCCTTAAATCTTATTATTTATTTTTTGTTTTTATGAATTTTTCAAAGATTTTTTTTGCACTTTCAAAAGCCAAAGGAATTTTTTCTATGTCTTCCATTGTTTCTACTTTAAAAGAAGCAAATCCTTGAACTTCGCTTTCCTGAGGTTTTAGAGTTTTTATAAAATCATCAATTGAGTTAAATTCTTCTGGTAAATCTGTTGTGAAAAATATGTCGCAAGTTTTATATTCAATATTTTTGTAAACGTAAGTGTTTGGATATGTGCAAAAGAAATCAACATGTTTAATATCAACACCAATTTCTTCTTTACATTCACGAATTGCCGCTTCTTCCGCAGGCTCATCAAAATCAACAAATCCCCCAGGCACAGCATAAAAACCTTTTCTTGGTTCTTTTCCACGAACTTCAAATAAAACATTATTTTGCTTATCTTTTATAATTACACCAACTGCCGAAGCAACGTTACAATACAAATCAAAGCCACAATCTGGACAAATCCATTTTCTGTTTTTTACACATTCAATTTTTTTACTTCCGCACATTGGGCACATATTAAATTTATTTTCCATAAAATCCTCTGTGTTATAATAACAAATTGCAATGTGATTTTAAAGTGTGGTTTTGATTAAGACAATATGTTGTGCAAACCTTTTGCAGAAACGTGGATTTAGCTGCAAAATGGAATAAGAAAAAAAATAAACCAAAAGAGCATTACCAAAAATGCAAAAGGAGCACAACATGGAAAGTATAGTTTATGTAGGGATG
>JAGARY010000128.1 GCA_017622055.1 Treponema sp.
GGAATGATGTAAACCATGTAATTGTTTAACAATCCTAAGTTTTTAATTAACATATAGTTTGGAATAATACCAGCACTTACATACATAGATACAACCAAAATAGATGTTAATGGTTTTTTAAGTACAAATTCTTTGCGACTTAATGCATAAGCGAGCATACTTGTACAGAAAACGCTAAAAACAGTTTGTAAAAGTGTTCTTGAAACTGAAATACCAAAAGCACTAAAGATTTGGTTTGTTACGAACAACGCTTTATAGTTTTGCCATGTGAATTTTCTTGGGAAAAGTGTAATTCCACCAGCAATGGAATTTAATCCATCATTAAAAGAAATTGCAATTGTATTCCAAAATGGGTAAACAGTTACAACAACTAAAAATGCTAAAACTAGTGCGTTAATAACATTAAAAATAGCATTACCAATTTGAGTTCTTCTTTTAGCTGCTAAATATTCATTTTTTGCCTTCATCATATTAAACGCTCCTCACCAGCTTTCTTTGCAATGTGGTTAGCTAAAAGTAATAAAAGAATATTAACAACATTCTTGAAAATACCTGCAGCAGTTGCAAGAGAGAAATCAAAGAGTTTGAAACCATATTTCAAAACGTAAATATCAATTTGAGTAGCAACTTCTTGAATAAGACCATTTTGTAAGAAATATGGCATTTCAAAGTTTGCATCAAGGATATGACCAGCACTCATAATCATCATAATAATAATTGTTGGCTTAATTCCTGGTAATGTAATGTGCCAAATTTTTCTTAAACGACCGCATCCGTCAATTTCAGCTGCTTCATAAAGACATGGGTCAATAGCAGTCATTGCCCCTAAATATACAATTGTATTCCAACCTACTTCTTTCCAAACATAAGTCCAAGCAATAATATGCCAGAAATATTTTGGCACAGAAAGCCATAAGATTGGTTTATCAATAATACCAAGCCACAAAAGAACATTATTTAAAATACCGTCTTCCACAGAAAGAACATTTGCAACTAAACCAGTTACAATAATCCATGATAAGAAGTGTGGCAAATACGATACTGTTTGAACAAATCTTTTTACTGCAATTGTTTTTACTTCATTGAGCAAAATTGCAATTAATACAGCAGTAATATAACCTAACGCTGTACTCATAAGACTCATTGCAATAGTATTTCTTAATGCTAAAAAGAATTCTTTATCTTTGAAAAGGAAAGCAAATTTTTGAAATCCTATCCAAGTTTGATCAAAAAACGACTTTGCAGGTTTGTAATTCTGAAAAGCCATTGTCCAACCTGTAAGAGGAACAAATTTGAACAAAATGATGTATAAAACAAAAGGAAGCGACATTAATATCAGCTGTTTTTGTTTGCCTAATGTTTTCCAAAAACTTCGTCTTAGAATGAGTTCTGTTTCTGGATTTTGTGAAGTTTTTTTTGTTTTCATAAATACACCTTTTTTGAAATGAAGAAAAAACGTACGATTCACAAACTGCATAATACAAAATGTAAACCGTACGTTTTATAAATCAATTAACTATATGTGTTATCTATTATTCTGGAAAACCACCGAATTTTTTAACACGTTCATCAAGTTTTCCTTGCATGAATTTAACGTATTCTTTAATTCCAGCGTTATTCATATCTTTTACATAAGCATCCCATCTAGCATCGAATGTTTTTGGATCACCCATGATAAGATCTGGAAGTGCTCTTCTTTGAATTGTTTCAAGTTTGCTTAATGCAAGAGCAGCTTTAGAACCATCTTCAGGAACTTCTTGCCACATTGGATACCATCCAGCATTTGCAGGAGGATTTGGATCTACAAGAGCAGCATAAGAAGCTACACCGTAAGCATTCCACAATTCGATATCTTCAGGTTTAGCATTTGCTTGGAATTCCCATGGTTGGTTATCCATAACTGTAGCAAATCCGTCAGAGAAAGAACCTTCCATTTTTGGAGCTTCTTCGAACCAAAGTGTTGCTTTGTTGTGGAGAATCCAGTTGTTGTCAACTTGTTGATCTCTTTGTTTTTGTGTTCTGTAAGGACGACCTTGTGCATCTTTTTGCCAATCTTCGCCTTCAAATCCCCATTGAAGAACTTTTTGGTTTTCTTCTTTGAGCAATTCATCCATAATTTTAAGAATTTGGATGGCTTTCTTTTCACCACATTTTGTTGTGAATCCGTATCCACGACGAATGTTAGGAATTGTAATATCACGATAGTGTGGTTTTACATTTTCATCAAATACGATTGGAAGAGGAGCATATGTTCTTTCATACATTCCGTTTGTTTTCAATGTATTTTCAGCATCACCTTGGAATTGCCATCCTTGGATGAACATACCAAGTACACGACCTTGAGCAATTTTTGCATAGTATTGGTCACGGTTATCTGTGAATGAAGCTGGATCAATAAGACCTCTTTGGTAATATCCATTAGCAAGTTTGAACCAACGTTTTGCATTTGCATCTGTAAAGTTGTCTTCGTAAACATATTTTCCGTTTACTTTATCAACGTGACCGTTACCATCATTTGGATAACCAGCCAAGAATGCAGGAGGATTCCATAAGTTGAAAGCTTCCCAGTCTGCTGTAATGATATTGAATGGAATTGTTGGAGCTCCACCAATTGTAGGATATTTTTTGTAGTATTTTTCGATTAAATCAAAGAATTCATCTACAGTTTTGATTTTTGGATATCCGAATTCTTTAAGAACTGCTTTTTGAATCCAGAAAGCATTTTGGTTGTAGAATGTTCCTTGATCTGGACCATCGTAAACACCCCAGTTTGGAAGACAATAAACGTGTCCATCTGGTTCTACGATTTTTGCCCAATCTTTAGCATAGTGTTTTTTGATATTTGGACAATATTTGTCAATGTATTTTTCGATTGGAAGAAGACATCCAGCATCTTGGAATTTTGTTGAGTCAACTTCAACAAGATCAGGTAAATCACCTGAGGCAATAAGTACACCAATCTTTTGATCTTTATCACCAACAAGAATGTCCCATGAGAATGTTATACCAAAATTGTCTTTAAGCCATTTGTACATTTTGTTATCAGCAGGTGGTTGTTGTCTCTGCTGAATTGTGAAAACAGAAATGTTAAGATCTTTGTTCTTGTTTTTCTTAGCTTTTTTAGCTTTTTTAGGAGCTGCAGCTAAGCTTAGTACACACATAAGTGCTACCATAACAACTAGTAACTTTTTTTTCATTTACTTTTCCTCCTTTTGAAATGAAAAATGAGAATAAATCTCAATAGTTTTTTATAAGTATTTACCCGTTCCTTTCAGTTGTACATAGGTAAATTTCCTTATATCCCTAAAAAAAATACAAATATACCACAAAAGTATTATAATTTTATAAAAAAGTCTTGTTTATTCTATTTGAATAATTTACATTTTTATTATGCTAGAAAAAATAGTATACCCCGTTATTATTATTAAAAAGAAAACTAACAGAATTGAGTCTCACAATCATTCTGTGTACGAATTTTTTTATCTAAAAACTGGACGCATTTCTTTTGTAATAAATGATAACACTTCCATACTAGAATCAGGCTCCGTTGTTTTTATAGAACCATTAGTTTCGCATAAGGCAAAATCATTGGAAAATAATGATTTTGAGTATTGTTCTTTAGTTTTTGATAAATCAATTTTTGGAGATAACAATAATGCTTGCAGATTCTTTTTTGATAGTATTCGAATTAATAATTTTTTACACTTTCCTACGTACATTTTAGATTCTTTTTATACATTGAGCGACACTAATAAAAAAAAGATTCCAGGGTATGAGATTTTACAAACAACAGTAATTTTTAATTTGCTTTCTTACATTATACAAACAAAACAATATCAAACAATTTCAGTATTACATCATTCTTTAAAATACAACAATTCTGCCATAGATAAAGCGGTTGACTTTATAAAAGAAAACTACAAAGAATTGATTCAACTTCAGGATGTTCTTGATTTAACAAATTATAGCAAAAGTCATTTTATCAAATTATTCAAAGATGTTACGGGATATCATTTTACAGAATATGTAAATAAATACAGAATTGAACGAGCATGTTTGGAATTGTTATATTCAAAGAAAAACATTACAGAAATTGCTTCTGATGTTGGGTTTAACAATATTCAATATTTTTCTAGAGTATTCAAGCAATATATGAACTGCACTCCAAAACAATTCCAAAAAAACGAAAGATGTAAACGTTAGCCTTTTAAGCATTTTAGATTGCTTCGCTACGCTCGCAATGACAGAATGATTACAATTGATTGTCACTGCGAGACTTTAAAGTCGAAGCAATCCAAGATTCACATAGACATTACATAGAATCTTTTCTTGACTTTAGCTTTACTCCAATTCAATGCATTTTAGTTGATGGTTGCCGCTTCCTGTAAACACAAGATAAAGTGGATGAACGCCATTAGGTATTTTTACATCGATTGTGTATTTATGCCAAATGTTTTGGCTTTCGATTTCAATTTTTCCGACAGGTTCGCCATCTAAAGATGTTTTTACTTCGTAAGTTCCGTGACAATAACCTCTAATTGTAATTCCAACTGATTTTGCATCTTTAAAATCAAAATATTTGAATCCAATTGTGGTTGAATCTTGCACATTATCAATAAAACCTAATTCTTGGTCGCCATCACGACCTTCTTGTGTAATTAATGGCTCAGTTTTTCCTTTTATGTACATTACAGGATTTTTTGCCAAGAACAAATTACAAGCAATATATGCAGGATATTCACCTTTTGCTTCAAGTGGACCATTGTTTAATCCACAAGATGTAATTTCAACTTGGTCAATTGTTCCATCTGGATTAATTTTAATTTTTTCTGCACAGCCTTGGCGACTATACCAAGTTCCGTTTGTGTGTCTGTGGTAAAACATGTAATATTCACCGTTGATTACTTCAAATCCACCGTGATTATTTGCACCGTAAGCAGTTGGCATATCAGCTGGTTTGTATGAATCAATATGTAAATCTACATTACTTACAATTACACCTTTGTATTCAAAACCACTTGTTGGATTTTTACTAGTTGCATAACAAAGTTCGTGCATAACAGCAGAAGAAAATACAAAATAATATGTGTCTCCAATTTTTCTAATAGAAGGAGCTTCAAAAAATTCATGATTTTTATAGCCTTTCCAATTTTCAATTGAATCTTGTTTGTAAGGACATTCTGTTTTTACAGGTTTTGAAACATCACTGTAACAATCACCCGGTGCAATAATTACAGGTTCTTCAATAATTGTAAGCATATCTTTGTCTAAAACTGTTGCCATTGCTCCAATTCTGTCTTTCATGTGATTTCCACAAAAACCTGTGTACATATAAGTTTTGTCTCCTTCTGTAATTACACCAGGATCAAATTGTGGCATATCACCTTTGCGGTTTCCTAATAAAGTTCCGTCTTTGTAATGAACGTGTCCGTAAAATTCATATTTTCCAGCAGGAGTGTCGCAAACTGCAACAGAAACAAATCCAACTTTGTCGTAAACGTAGTAAAGATAGTAACGACCGTCTGGACCTTGTGTAACATCAGGAGCGTATAAACACATGTGTCCATCTTTTGTCATTTCTTCTGTTGTTTTTTCGTAAATTACACCTTCATATTTCCAGTCTGTTAAATCTGTAACTGGTGCCGAATAACAAACGTAATCGCCTAAACAGAAAACATTTCCGTTAAAATAATCGTGAGAACCATAAACGTAAACACGATCTCCAAAAACGTGAGGTTCCCCGTCTGGAATATATTCCCAAGATGGAAGATATGGATTAAATACTTGTTTCTTCATTTTTCACCCCTAGGGGAAATCCCCTAAATAATAAAATAATTTTAGTTAAACGTTTTACTAACTTTCATTTATACTTTATACTTATATTATGAAAAATGCAAGGAAAATGATTGGAGGATTATTCTTAATGTTTTTTTTCAATTCTTTGAACGGACAAACTATGAACAATATTTCTGAAATGCAAAAATTAATGGCTGAAAAATCATTTAAAATGCCAAATGAAAATAATCCAATTATGACTCATAAATTTGGAGCTGACCCTGCTGTTCTTGTTCACGAAGATACAGTTTATGTTTATTCAACAAATGATATGCAGCAACTTGAATTTACAAAAGGTAAAGAACCAAATGGATATAATAAAATTAATTCTTTGAATGTTTTCTGTAGCAAAGATTTAGTAAACTGGACTGATTGTGGAGTTGTTGATATTGCTGGAAAAAATGGTGGAAAAGGTGATGCAAAATGGGCATCAAATTCTTGGGCGCCTGCAATTGCTTGCAAAAAAATTGATGGAAAAGATAAATTCTTTTTATATTTTGCAGATAGCGGCAACGGAATTGGTGTAGTTGTTTCAGATTCTCCTGTTGGTCCTTTTGTTGACCCAATTAAAAAACCTTTAATTTCTAGACAAACTCCAACTTGTGCAGAAGTAAATTGGCTTTTTGACCCAGCTGTTTTTGTTGATACTGACGGTAAAGGTTATATTTATTTTGGTGGTGGTCATGATGAAGATAAATATGAACATCCAAAAACTGCAAGATGTGTTGCATTAAAAGATAATATGATTGAAATTGATGGCATTCCACAGGTAATAGATGCACCTTTCTTGTTTGAAGATTCTGGAATTAACAAAATTGGCGATACTTATTATTACACATATTGTACAAACTGGATTGATAGAAAAAATTCTACAGACAAAGATAAAATGCCAATTGCTGTAATTGGATATATGACTTCTAAAAATCCTTTGGGACCTTTTGAATATAAAGGTTATACTTTGGAAAATCCTGCTACATATTTTGGTGCAAGCGGAAATAATCACCACTGGATTTTTAATTTTAAGAATAAATGGTACATCGCTTATCATACTCAAACTTTGGAAAAAACTGTCGGATTGGAAAAAGGCGGATACAGAGCATTATTTATTGATAATTTTAATGTAAATGAAGACGGTTCGTTGCCAATTCAAAAAGGAACAAAAGAAGGTGTTGCTCAAGTTGTAAGTTTTAATCCTTATGATGAAATTCCAGCTGCAACTTTTGCTACATCAAGAAATGTTGTTGTAACTGATTCCCAAACTTTAGTTCCTGTAAAAAATGGTGCTTACATTTGTATAAAAGGCGTTGATTTATCTAAAGGTGCTAAAGAAATTGAATTTACTTTTGCTAAAGCGGTAAAACGTGGATTTAGAAGTTCTGATTCTATTAAAGTTATGATTAATAATTTTGGTGCAAACGGAACTGTAATTGGCGAAGCAAAATTAAATAAAAAAGTCGTTTTGAATTGTGATTTAAAATTGTCTGAATCAGATTCAAAAGTATGTGATTTGTATTTTGTTTTTTCAGGTAATTGCGAGTTACAATCCTGGAAAATGAAATAGATAAACAAAAATTATTTCCTCCCAAAAAAGTATGCGTCGCAGACTTTTTTCAAGAAAAACTGAAGAGCTTTGAGTTTTAACAGTTTTACTTACCCCTTTTGAAGGAACTACTTAAACTTGTTTTTTCCGTAGTTTGTTGCAAGTTTAAGTAGTTCCTTCTTTTTTTTGTAGATTTTGTTCCACTGCCCCCCCCCTTTTATAAGATGCTTTATTTCACTATAATAGAAGACATGAGTAACAATAATCAAAATAATACAAATGACCCATTACTTTGCCATTGGGCAGATCAAATGGCAGATAAAATTATTCGGGAAAAAGGTGATTTAGATTCGTACACATGTGCTTCCGGAATTACACCTTCTGGGACAGTTCACCTTGGAAACTTCCGCGAAATTATTACTGTAGATTTAGTTGTAAAAGCTTTGCGTTCCCGCGGCAAAAATGTTCGCTTTATATATTCTTGGGACGATTATGATGTTTTCCGTAAAGTTCCAGCAAATATGCCTGAACCAGAAACTTTGGAAAAATATTTGCGTTATCCAATCACAATGGTTCCAGATACAACTGGACGTAACGAAAATTATGCCCGTCACCACGAAGTTGATATTGAACAACAACTTCCTCGTGTTGGTATTGAACCAGAATTTTTATACCAAGCTAGCCGCTACCGTGCAAACAAATATGCAGAAAGTATGAAAAAAGCAATGCAAAATCGTGATGTTATTAAAGAATGTTTAAATGAATATCGTGATGATGCACACAAAATGAAGCCAGAAGATGTTTATTGGCCAGTAGCAATTTTCTGTGGAAAATGTAACAAAGATACTACAGAAATTACAGAATATGATGGCGAATATGGCATTTCTTATAAATGTGAATGTGGCCACTTGGAAACAGCAGATATTCGTGAATTCAAAGGGGCAAAACTTGGTTGGCGTGTTGACTGGCCAATGA
Organism: Treponema sp.; assembly: GCA_017622055.1. Lineage (GTDB taxonomy): Bacteria > Spirochaetota > Spirochaetia > Treponematales > Treponemataceae > Treponema_D. The sequence continues at coordinate 8,351 of JAGARY010000128.1, forward strand.
GATGGAACGAAGAAAAAGTTGTTTTTGAACCAGGTGGAAAAGATCATATCAGTCCAGGTGGAAGTTACGATACAGCAAAATTAGTTTCAAAAAGAATTTATGATTGGGATGCACCAGTTACAATGCGCTACGACTTTGTAAACTTAAAAGGTGTTCCAGGAAAAATGTCTTCATCAAAAGGAAAAGTAATTGCGTTGCCAGATGCTTTAGATGTTTACCAAGCAGAAGTTCTTCGTTATCTTTTTACAGGAACTCGTCCAAATACAGAATTTGCAATTAGTTTTGATATGGACGTTTTAAAAGTTTACGAAGACTACGATAAAACTGAACGCATTGTTTACGGAATTGATAAAGCAAAAAATGACGAACAATTCAACAAAGAAAAACGCATTTATATGCTTTCTCAAATTGACGGAAAAATTCCAGAAGTAATGCCATATCAAATTACATTCCGCATGCTTACAACATTGCTTCAAATTTATTCTGGCGATATTGATAAAGTAATTTCTTCTTTGGGCGATGTAAAACCTGAACAAGAAGAAAGACTTCGTCGTCGTGCTGCTTGTGCTTGGTTCTGGATTCAAAACAGTGCTCCTTCTTGTGCAGAAGAATTCTGTTTTGCATTAAGAACAGACGGAAGCAAAGCAGACTTACAAGGAGATTTGTTAACTGCTGTAAAACGCGTTCGTGATGAAGTTGTTCCAAAAATTGATACTTTCCAAATTGACAAAGAATGTCAACAAGCAATGTATGATATTGCAACAGAAATGGGCATTGAACCAAAAGCTTTGTTTACAGCAATGTACAACGCTTTAATTAATAAAGATCAAGGTCCTCGCCTTGGAAACTTTATGCGTATTATTGGAAAAGATCAACTTACTTCTATTTTAAGCGTATACTAATAAAAACTTTGGGCTGTCCAATTTTTAGGACAGCCCAATTAATTTAGGGTTTATTACAAATCCTAAAAACGGACGAGTCAAGGCCTTGAGCAAAGCGTGCCTTGACCGTACGTATTTCTACTTCTTTAGCATTTTTATTTCTTCTATGTAGCCACTTTGTTCATTTGGAGTTTCCAAAATAAATGGCAAATTGCACAACTTTGGATGGCGAGTCACTTTATACAAAGTTTCAAAACCAATATGACCTTTTCCAATTTTTTCATGCCTATCTTTATGGGCTCCCAAAGGATTCATGCTATCATTTAAGTGAATTGCGTACAAATTTTCCAATCCAATAATTTTATCAAATTCTTCTATAACACCATCAAGATTAGAAACAATATCATAACCGCCATCCCAAATGTGGCAAGTGTCTAAACAAACTCCCAGCCGACCTTTTAATGACGAACCAAACTTTTGTTCAGCTAAATCAATAATTTGTTTTACTTCCTCAAAAGTTCTACCAATTTCACTTCCCTTCCCTGACATTGTTTCAATTAATAATTTTGTGGAAGTATTTTTTACAGTTTTAAAAACTTCACTAATCATTGTAGAAGTTAAATCAATTCCAACATCATTGCCTTGACCCGTGTGACTTCCTGGATGAAAATTATATAAAGAATTAGGAATATATTCTAAACGAGCAAAATCATCTATCATCATTTGTTTTGCATATTCCCGTAAACCTAGATCTGCAGAACAAGGATTCATTGTATAAGGAGCATGGGCAACAACTGGAGCAAAATTGTTTTCTTTCATTATTTTGCAAAGTTTTTGTGCATCAACTTCATCAATATCTTTTGCTTTGCCTCCACGAGGATTTCTTGTAAAAAATGCAAAAGTATTTGCGCCAACTTCAAGGGCTTCCAACCCCAAACCTTCTAAACCATTTGCTGTAGATTCGTGATAACCAATATTTAACATAAGTTAATAGTGAATAAATTTCTTAAAAAAGTCAAATAAATTAGTAATTATTTTGGAACTGTTCAAAATCAATATATTCAATGCCAGGGATTTTTAATCCTTCTTTGCTAAAAGTGTAAGTTTTAATTTGAGGAAGAGAAGAAAGACGACTTTCAAACCACCAAGCAAACATTTTCATTCGACTATCTGTTAAAACTGGGGCGTTATTGTAATTTGTTCCAACAGAAACATTGGCATTGTGCAAAAGTTCTGTTGTAAATTTGTCGGAATTTACAATGCGATTTGATTTTGTGTGCCAAGTTTGTTCTGCGGAACTTCCTTTTATATGGGTTTGACCTCCAGGAAAAGATAAATCTAATCCCATAAGGAAAATTTTTTTTGCACCAGCAAAAACTGCAAAATTCCAGCAACAAGATGCTACAGAACCACCACTTCCCAAATCTCCAATTTGGTCCGTTGAAAAACCCGCATTTTGTTCAATTTCTTTTCCATTTGGAAATTGGGAAGCACACAAAACAATTTTTTTGCAATTAAATCTAAATACAGAAGGATAAGTTGAAAGTTCTGTAATTAAAACGCTTTTTGGCGCTTGTGCACCTGCAATATGTTTATATGCCCAAAACTGAGGATCTGTTAAAACAACAAAATCTGGATGAATTTCATTTTTTAATAAGATTTTTAATGCAGTTTCAACACAAACAATTACAACAGATTTCTTTTTTGATTGTTTTTCATCATATAATTTTTTCAAATTTAAAAGATTTTCTTGTAAAGTTGGCCCCGCAGCAACAATCACAAAGGGAACATCTGTAAATTGATTTTTATAAATATTAATAAACTCAGGTTGATTAATATATTTTGCATTTTTTTTGCAATTATTGCTCCAAAGTTTTCCAAATTTTTTTGTTGTTGCTGCATTAATTTCGTTTTTTCTTTTATTTCTATTTATGATTGTTTTTACACAGTCAAAATATTGTTGATTATGTTGTGTAAATGATGGAACTTCAAAATAAAATGCATCGGAAACACCTTGTAAATCTATATTAATTTTTGAAGTGTCTTCAATAAGTGGCAACACAGATTCTGCAGGACAATTAACTGCCAAAATCAATTTTTCTACTTTAAAAATTTCAGACCAATCAAGAAGCCACAAAGAAGCTAAAAAATATTCAATATTGGGTTCAATTAAAATTAATTTTTTTGAATTACCATTTTGCAAAATTAGTTTTGATGCTTCAACTAAATGATATCCAAGTCCCACTCCATAAAAAACAATTGCAGATTTTGATTCAACTTCCTGAGTAAAAACCGCATTATGAGCTTCTCTAGAAGGATTGTATGAAGAATGAAGAAGTTTTCCATTTTCAACAGCGGTAACTTCCCCATTTTTTGCAGTTTGAACAGAAATATAAGCAACTTTTGACAAATCAAAAGTTTTTATTGAAAAAAAATCATTTAAAAGATTATACAAATCTGGAAAACGCGAATAAAATAATTCTAAATTTTTATTCCAAATTGAGTTCAATTGTCATATTCTCCGTAATTTCAGTTCCTGCTTCTGGAGTTTGACTTGTTACCCATCCGCTTCCGTTTATTGTAAATTGAATATCTGTTCTGTCTAAAAGTGGCAATAAATCTTTTTTAGATTTTCCAATAAAATCTGGAACAGTTTTTCCAATGCTAATATCTTCAGATTTTGAAATTGTAATTAATCCATTGTGTTCAAGAGAAGCAGCCCCACCACGGCTCATTCCTAAATGGTCAATAATAATATCAGCTGTTTCTCCAATTACAGGAGCAACAATCCGACCACCGTAAGTTTCACCTTTTGCTTTTTCTACAACAATGTACAAAATAATTTGGGGCTCTTCCACAGGGAAAATTGCAATACAACTTGAAAGGAAATCTGTATCACTATACCCACCTTTTTCTTTGTCTGCCATTTGAGCAGTTCCTGTTTTTACACCAATTGAAACGTCCCCAATGTTTGCTCTTGAACCAGTTCCTTCTTTTGCAGTTGTTTCCATACAACTTAAAACATAATCTGCTGTAGATTTTGAAAAAACTCGTTCTTTATATTCTGGCTTGTGAACAGAAAAAACAGTTCCATCCTTATTTGTAATTTTGTTAATTACAGTCAATTTTACGGGCACACCACCGTTTGCAATTGCAGTAGCCGCTTGAACCATTTGAAGTGCCGAAACACTAATTTCTTGACCAATTGCAATTGTTGGTTTTGAACGAGCAGACCACAATCTACTTGTTGTGTCTTTTACAGAACCAGCAGTTTCACTTGGCAATTCAATTCCAGTTTTTTGACCAAATCCCAAACTTCTAATTCTAGAAATAAAAGTTTCTTCATCGATGTAATCACTAATTTGGCACAAAATATCATTACAAGAATATTTTAACCCGTCTCTTGGAGTTCCCCAGCCGTGATACTCCAAACATTTTATTCTAACAGTTTCTCCAGAAGTTCTTTTTTCATACAAACTATCACAAAGCAAATTTGTATTAGGTGAAATTCCACCATTGTCGTGAACAATTCCCACTGTAAAAATCTTAAAAACAGAACCAGGCTCATAAGCATACATTGCAGGTCTGTCTACTTTAGATTGGGACGGAGCATTTCCGTAATCATTCAAATCACAAGAAGGCAAACTTACATAAGATAAAATTTCACCAGTTCTAGAATCGGCAGCAATAAGCATCATACTTTCTGCACCAGTTTTTTCTATTGTATTGTGAGCAACTTGTTCCAATTTATATTGAAGATTTGCGTCTATACTTAAATAAATATTTTTCCCACTTGGATTTTCAACAAGTTGATTTTTATCTTCTTCTGACTGTTTTGAATCTGCATAATTTGGTTGCAAAATATCTTGTTGCGAAAATTCAATACCAGCAAGACCTTTTCCTTCGTTTCCCATATAACCAATTAACTGGGAAGCCAAAGAATGATTTGGATAATTTCGGGCAGGAATCTTTTCAAAAGTAACAAAATTGTAATTATATTCGCTAGTAACATCTTTTACAGCTTCGTAAACTTCTTGTTTTACTTTTTTCTTTAAATATACAAAGTTCTTTGAAGAAGAAATAATACGAGAAATTTCAGATGATTCCATTTGCAAAGGAACAGCAATTCTTTGGGCAAAGGAATCTTTATTTTTA
>JAGARY010000129.1 GCA_017622055.1 Treponema sp.
AAATGGATTTTAGGTGAGCCGATTATTTCTGAAACTTTTATGCAAATCCCTGTAAGAATTTTCTGTAAACATGGCAGTATTGATGTTATAATGTTAGTATCTATTGATAATTCAAAAATTTATCAAATAAAAATATCAAAATGGATAAAAAATGATGAAAAATGAAAAACTGACTGGAATTGAAAGAGAACTTGTTTTACAGTATCTCATTGACGGAAATGTTCCCGTAACTGTTACTCCTGTTGAGTCTGAAAATGACGCAGATACAATTCATTCTGTTCCATCTCAAATTTTTCCTGTTGTAATAAAAGGGGAAAATGTTAAAGTTTCTAAAAGTGGCGAAATTTCATTAAAAAATCTTCCACAATCTGCAGTTAGTTTTAAATCAAAAAATGTAAAAGTAGAATTTTATTTTAATAGAGTTGGTGTTTTTTTTGAATCAAAAATTTCTGAAACAAAAGATGGCTATACTATTGAACTTCCAAAAGAAATTAGCAGAATTCAAGATGTGGAAGAAGAACATTTATATGATTTTTCATCTGTAATTTATTTTGATTTTAATAACAAAAAAGATTTAAACATAAAATGTGTTCCTTCAAAAATTGTAGAATTGTTTGAACGTCCAGTTTGGAAATTAATTCCTTTGGAAAATCAAAAAAAAGCAAAAGATTTACTAGAAAAATTTGTTGAAGAAGCAAAAGTTCAAAAAAACGCAGGAAATGGTCTTTTGTTAATTCCTGTTTGTAATTATTTAACTTTTGAAAATACTCAGTTTGAATCAATTGAAAATAGGCAAAAACCTGTGGAAATTCTTTATGTTGATCATGAACGAATTGTTGTTGGCTTTGAACAAAATGATGACTTTGTTCAAAATGAAGAATTTGGAATAAAACTGATTTTTTCTTTGAAAAAAGGTCCAATTTTAACTAGAGATATTTTTGTTACTGCTTTTGTAAACAAAATTTATAAAAATGAAAATAAATTTTGTATTGATTTTAAATACACAACTTTGCAAGAAGAAGATATGAGATTCTTATATGAAAAAACTACAAAAAGTCTATTCATTTAATTAATGGAGTAAAATTATGAATGTTGCTAGATTATCAGAAATTGAAAATGTAATGAAAACAGGAATTAAAAACAAACATATTTCTGGCTGTAATTGTTTAGTTTTTAAAGATAATAAAGAAATTGCTTATTTTGAAAATGGTTATAGAGATATAGAAAATAAAATTCCATTTACAAGAAATACAATTTGTAGACTTTTTTCAATGACAAAACCAATTACTGCTGTTGCCACAATGATTTTAGTTGAAAAAGGCATTTTAGATTTATATCAAAACATTGGAGATTTTATTCCTGAATTTTATAATTTATCTGTTTGCAAAAATGGAAAAGTTGAAAAATGTTATAGACCAGTATTAATTAAAGATTTGTTAAATATGACTTCTGGATATTCTTATGGTGGTGAAAATGATGAATCTGAAAAAGAAATTTCAAAATTGCTTTATTGTTTTTTGAATGACAATGTGGCAAATGAAAATAATTTTTCTACCTTAGATTTAGCAAAAAAATTGGCAAGTTTTCCTTTGTCATTTGAACCTGGAACAAACTATCAAT
>JAGARY010000130.1 GCA_017622055.1 Treponema sp.
CCCCCCTTGCTATTTGTCAAGTAATTTTTATAAAAAAACTGACATATTTTTCTTTTTTGTCAAAATTTTCTAACAATTTATTATAAATCATTCAAAAATAATGTCGGGTACGATCTTCGGATCAAGTCCGAAGACAACAATGACAACAATGGAAATATCACAAAAAGCAGTTTCCTCCATCAATTGCTTAAATGTCATATTTATTCTAAAATACAAATATGACAGAACTTCAATTAAAATACGGATGCAACCCTAATCAAAAACCAGCTAGGGTTTATATGGAAAATGGCGATTTACCAATCACAGTTGTAAATGGTAAACCGGGATACATCAATCTTTTAGACGCCCTCAACGGATGGCAACTTGTAAAAGAATTAAAAGAAGCAACAGGACTTCCTGCAGCAACATCTTTTAAACACGTTTCTCCTGCAGGTGCCGCAGTTGGACTTCCACTTTCAGACACATTAAAACAAATTTATTTTACAGACTCAGTTGAACTTTCGCCTTTGGCTTGTGCTTACGCTCGTGCTCGTGGTGCAGATAGAATGTCTAGCTTTGGTGATTTTATTGCTCTTAGCGATGAATGTGACGAAGCAACAGCTCTTCTTATTAAAAAAGAAGTTAGCGATGGTGTTGTGGCACCTTCTTATTCAGAAAAAGCGTTAGAAATTCTTAAAGCAAAGAAAAACGGAAATTATTGTGTAATTCAAATTGATCCAAACTATGTTCCAGCAGATTTAGAAACAAAACAAGTTTTTGGTGTTACATTTGAACAAGGACACAACTTCTTAAAAATTGATAACTCTGTTTTAGAAAACATTGTTACAAAAAATAAAAATCTTTCAGAAGATGACAAACGCAACCTTGTAATTTCTTTAATTGTATTAAAATATACTCAATCAAATTCAGTTTGTTTTGTAAAAGACGGACAAGCAATTGGTATTGGAGCTGGACAACAAAGCCGCGTTCACTGTACAAGACTTGCAGGACAAAAAGCAGACAACTGGTGGTTACGCCAAAGCCCACAAGTTTTAAGTTTGCAATTTGTAGACGGAATTAAACGTGCAGACCGCGACAACGCAATTGATGTTTACATTGGCGAAGAATACATGGATGTTCTTGCAGAAGGAAAATGGCAAAACATTTTCAAAGTAAAACCAGAAGTTTTCACTCGCGAACAAAAAGCAGAATGGATTTCTAAAAACACAAATGTTGCAGTTGGGTCAGATGCTTTCTTCCCATTTGGTGACAACATTGAACGTGCAAAAAAATCTGGTGTAACAGTTGTAGTTCAACCAGGTGGCTCTGTTCGTGACGACTTAGTAATTAAAGCTGCCGATGATTACAACATGGTAATGTGCTTTAACGGAATTCGTTTGTTCCACCACTAATAGATTTTCGTATAAGATTCTCGGGGCACGCCCGAGAATGACAATGACAGTTTGTAGAAACGGCAAACTACTTCTTACACGCCCAGCGGATTACCGCTAGGGCATATTTTATTTGTGATGCATCCATAAAAACATAATATTTTTTGTCTTTTGTAAAAATTTGAATTACAGTATTTGTAATTGAAGTTACACCTTCTAATTCACTTAATGGAATTTCAACATTTTCTGAAGCACTGTAAATTACAATTCTTTCATTTGTAACAACTAAATCGCCTTCATCATCTTTTTTATTAGTTTCTGTTGCATAATAAATTACTTCATTTTCACGCAATCTAAGACGCAAAAAATGAACCATTGGCATTTTTGATCCAGAATGAAGTGGCAACTTATATAATTCTGTGTCTACATAAGGATTTTCAACTTGTCGCTTCTTTTTTGCTTTAAGATTTTGCCAAATAATCAAAATTAACATTAATAGGAAAAATAAAACAGAAAAACCTGCTCGTCCCAATCTTCTTGTTTCCACTTTTTTTGGCTTTTTCTTAATTTCTTCTTTTAGCTCATCTTGTTCTTCTGCTTTTTCTTCTAATTGATTTTCTGTTTCTAGAATTTCGCTGCCTTTACTTTTGCGTTTTTGCCCATTTTCAATTGCAACAGTTCCCTGTCCACTTCCAAAAGGCAAAACAACACCACCGCCCCCGTTATTCACAGGTTCCAAAACCAAAAGCAAAGTAACAATCACAACATAAACAACACCACTAATAGCCGAAATAATAATTTTTCGCTTTTTGCTCCAGTCTGTAAAAAACCAGGCAAGAACAATTCCAATTGGAATAAAAACTACCGAAACAAAACACCCTATTGTAATAATTGAAATGATTTTATCTCTTTGCATACAAAATCAACTCCAAACGTAAGTTTTAGATTTTCTTCATTTAATACATCTTTTACATTACCAAAAACATTTTTTTGTCCCTTTGGTAACATAATTACTTTATCTGCAAAATTTTCAATTTGATTCACATTGTGAATAGAAAGCACAATCCCAATGTTTTTTGATTTTGCAATGTTTTTTAAAAGTTCCATAAGTTTTGGTTCAAAAACAAAATCAAGGTTGGCAGCCGGTTCATCCAAAAGCATAAACTTTGGTGTTTGGGCCAAACTTCTGGCAATTCTTACTTTTTGAAATTCTCCACCAGAAAGATTATGAACACTTCTATTTTTCAATTCACCCAAATTCAGTTCTTCAATAATTTCATCCACAATCAAAAAATCTTCTTTTGAATAACTTCCATTTTTAGAATATGCAAAACGACCAGACAAAATCACATCATAAACACTAAAATTCCAAATTGAATTTTCATTTTGCCCCATATACGAAATAATTTTTGCACAATCTTTTCGTTTTAAATCTTTTATAAAAATGCTTTCTTTAGTATTTCCAGTCTTTTCAATAGTTTGAATCTGTGGAAAATTTTGGCATTCTAAATCATTATCATTCACTGCTGCCAAAACAGAAAGAAGCGTAGATTTTCCACAACCGTTTGGTCCGCACAAACAAATCAAATCACCTTGTAAAACTTCAAAACTAACGCCATTTAGAATTTTGTTTGATTTATACTTTGCAAAAAGATTTTCTACAGTAATTTTATATTTTAAATCTTCATCAAAAATCATATTAGTTTTCCTTGCTTTTTAAACACAAACTTAAAAAAAATGGTGCACCCAAAATTGAAGTAATTACACCCGCTGGCAATTCAGAAGGAGCAATTAAAACTCTTGCCAAAGTGTCTGCAAGTAAAAGCAAAATTGCCCCAAAAATCATACTAAAAGGAATTAAAACTTTGGCTTTAGCCCCAAGCATTTTTCTTACAATGTGAGGAGCAATTAATCCAACAAAACTAATTGTACCTCCTGCACACACTGCACAAGAAACACACAATGCTCCAGCAATCAAAACAACAATTCGCAATTTATCAACTTCAACACCAAGCGACATTGCAGTTTTTTCCCCGCCAGAAAGCAAATCTAAGGATGGAGCAATTCTAAAAATTAACACAAAAGATAAAATTGCAGGAATAATCAAAAAAGAAAGTTCGTTCCAGCCGCGGCCATTAAAACTTCCCAAAATCCAAGTGTAAATGCTGTGAAGTTCCCTATTACAAGTGAGCAAAACTACAGAAGAGATTGAAGAATACAATGTTCCCAAAGCAGTTCCACACAAAAGCAACATAACTGTAGATTCCCGGCGACTTTTCCCAATTGCAAGCAAAGTTACAACACCACCGGCCGCCAAAGCTCCCAAAAAAGCAACAATATTCACTGGCGAAATAAAACTTCCCGCAGAAAATCCAAACACACTTGCAACAACAGCTCCCAAAGTTGCCCCAGAAGAAATTCCCATAATTCCAGGTTCCGCCAAAGGATTCCTAAAAAACAACTGAAATACTGCCCCAGAACCTCCAAGCATAATTCCAGTTAATAAAACAAGCAAAGCCCTTGGAAGCCTTAGCCGCAAAAAAATAATTTTGCTAAAATTTGAAGTTGCAGAACTATCTGACAATTCAGAAGCAAACAAAGATTTTATTACAGAAAAAATATTCAGTTTTTCCGCCCCAACACCAACCGCCAACGCAAAACAAAAAAAAAGAACAATCAAACAAATTATAAAACTAATGCAAATTTTTCGGTTTTCTTTCATTTTAAAACAGCCTGAGCAATTGAATAAAGTTCTTTCACACTTTGCCCCATTCTTGGCCCCGCCCTAGTTAGCAAATCATCATCAACAATAAAAACATTTCCATTTTTTACCGCAGGAATTTCTTCCCAACCTTTTCTGCCTTTTACATCTTCCACAGAAAGCCCACTATTTTTTGGAATTAAAATCAATTCTGGCTGACGCAAAATTATAGTTTCTTCGCTCACAATTGGGTAAGCATCGTCAATGTCATCAAAAATATTTTTAATTCCTGCCGCACCAAGCAAATCATTAATAAAAGATTTTTTCCCCGCACTCATAAAAGGCGCGTTCCAAACTTCCCAATAGGCACTTGCCATAATATTTTTTGTTTTAACAAAATTCAAATCTTGGTCAATTTGTTCAACTACTTTTTGGCTTTGGGCTTCATGACCCGTTAGTTTTCCAATTTCCAAAATTTCATTTTTTACACCTTCAACCGAATCACCATAAGAAATATAATAATCAATTCCATTCGCTTCCAACTGGGGAATTAAAAAATTATGCATAACGTTTGTCAAATAAACCAAATCTGGCTCATACGCAAAAATTGCTTCAAGGCTCAAAGTTTTTCCATCAAAACCGCCCACTTTTGGCAAATTCTTCACTTCTTCTGGAAAATCGCTTAAATCTGAACAAGCCACCACCTGTTTCCC
>JAGARY010000131.1 GCA_017622055.1 Treponema sp.
GAATAAAAAAAACAATTCCTTTCTATGTACCTCTTTACTTTTTAGGAAGCAGACTTTAAAATTAATTTATTAATAAATTCTAAAATTAAACACCTCTAAATACGAGAGAAGATTTTTAAAATGAAAAACACAAAAGAAAAATCCCCAGTTTTACCTGTCATAAAATATATGTTAAAAATTGCAAAACAAGAACGACCAATTTTGTTTTTTGCATATTTTTTGTTTTTTGCTGTAGAAATTATTAGAAATGCCACAAATATTCTTTTGCCAAAATTGATTCTTGATGAATTATTTTTTATTTACAACGGCGAAGATGTTTCTGTTCACCTTAAAAAAGTTATAATTTTTGCAGCGGCAACTGTTTTTTCTCATTTTTTTGCAAACATCATTATGGGAATTGCAAACAGAATCAGAAATCTTTGTGCTGAATGGTTTGACGAATATTTTCAGGTTGTTGTTAATGAAAGAATTATGCAATTAGATTTTGAACAAACTGAAGATCCTGAAGTTTTGAATCAAATGAATAAGGCAAAAGAAGGAATGAGTTGGTACAGCGGAAACGTTTGTGGCATTCTTAATCAATTTTTTGATATTATCAACTTTGTGGCTGTTTTGATTAGTGTTGTTGTAATTTTGTTTGTTACTGTTCCAATGGTAATTCCAATTCAGATTGTTTGTATTGCTTTGCTTATATTTTTCTCTAAAAAAATTCGCGAAATTGAATTAAAAAGTTTTCAGGGACTTTCAAAATCAAACAGAATTTTTGGATATTTGTTTTTCCAACTTTCAGATTTTCATTATGGAAAAGATATTCGCATGTACAACAGTTCAGATTTATTTTCAAAACGTTCTAGTGAACATTTAAACGACCAAATTAAAATTTGGACAAATCAGGCTGAAGGAACTCAAAAACAACAGTTTTGCATGAACATTGTAAGTGCTTGTACAAACTTTTTGGCATATTCTTACATTGGTGTAAAAACTGTAAAACGGATCATTTCTCTTGGAGACTTTTCAATGTGTATTTCTTCTTGTAACACAATGAATTCTCGTTGCCAAGATATTGTAAATCGCTATCAAGAAATTTTAAAACGAGTTTCTTACGCAAATGAATTTTTAAAATTTATGGAATATCCTTGTGCAATTTCTAAAGGAACAAAAGATGTTGATTTTTCTAAAAATCACGAAATTGAATTTAAAAACGTTTATTTTAAATATCCAAGATCAGAAAATTACATCTTAAAAAATATCAATTTAAAAATCACTTCTGGTCAGCATCTTGCTGTTGTGGGATTAAACGGGGCAGGAAAAACTACTTTTATAAAACTTCTTTGTAGACTTTACGATGTTACCGAAGGTGAAATTTTAATTGACGGAATAAATATTAAAGAATACAAAGATGATGAATATAGAAAACTTTTTGCTGTTGTATTCCAAGATTTTAAATTGTTCAGATTTACTTTGCGTGAAAATGTCACTTTTTCACAAAGTACAGAATCGGATGAAAAACTTTATGATGTTTTGCAACAGGCGGGACTTGCGGAAGATGTGGAAAAACTTCCTAAAAAAGCTGGAACTTGGCTTTGGAAAAGTTTTGACAAAAAAGGTGTGGAATTTAGCGGAGGTCAGCAGCAAAAAGTTGCAATTGCCAGAGCGTTGTATAAAGATTCTCCAATTGTAATTTTGGACGAACCAACTGCAGCCCTTGACCCAATTGCCGAAGCAGACATCTACAGCAGATTCAACACAACTTTGGCTGGTGGAAAAACTGCAATTTACATTTCCCACAGACTTTCTTCTTGTAAATTCTGTGATAACATTGCGGTTTTTAGCGAAGGAACAATCAAAGAATTTGGAAATCACAACCAATTGATGAAGTTGGAAAATGGTGTTTACCATCAAATGTTTACAACTCAGGCAAAACAATATAAAAAATAATTTATTATTGCCATTTTTGTATTATAATAAGGATATGAAACTTTTTTTTAGATTTATTTTAGTTACAATTGCAGCTTTTTTGATTGCCGTAAACATCGACTCGTTTATTTATTCTGCCCATCTTTTGCCAGGTGGATTTTCGGGAATTGTTTTGTTACTCCAAGATATTTTTGAAAAATATTTGAATATTACAATTCCTTACAGTTTATTTTATTGGCTTTTGAATATTGCCCCTGCAATTATGTGTTTTAAATTCGTAGGAAAAAAGTTTACTTTGCTTTCTATTTGGATGATTATTTCTTCCGGCCTTTTTACAGATTTACTTCCACACATTGACGTTACAAATGATGTTGTTCTTTGCGCCGTTTTTGGTGGACTTTTACAAGGATTTGCAGTTTGTCTTACACTTTTTGCAGGAGCCACATCTGGCGGCACAGACTTTATTTCTATTTATTCTGCACAAAAAACTGGAAAAGACATTTGGAACATCATTTTCTTTTCTAACTGTGTTGTTCTTGCAATTTATGGATTTTTGTTTGAATGGAGTTACGCTTTGTATTCAATCATCTTCCAATTTGCAAACACACAAATTATCAACACATTTTACAAACGATACAAAAAAACAACTTTGCTTGTTATAACCCAAAAACCAGAAGAAGTTGTTGCTTGTATTAAAGAAAACACACATCACGACGCAACAAAATTCACTGGAGTTGGATGCCACACAGGATTAGAAAAAACAATGCTTTATTCTGTAGTTTCTTCAGATCAAGAAAAATTCATTGTAAAAGAAATAAAAGAAATTGATCCTGAGGCATTTATCAACATTTTGCAAAGTAAAGATATAAACGGAAAATTCTTTATGAGAAAAAATGATTAATTTGGGGAGTTTTAAGAAAATGAAAATTGTTGTAATTGACGGACAAGGCGGAAGCATTGGAAAAGCCATAGTTGAACAACTTGTAAAAAAAGTTGATGTTGAATCAATATTTTGCATTGGGACAAATTCTGTTGCAACAGCAAACATGCTAAAAGCTGGGGCAAAATATGGAGCTTCGGGGGAAAATCCTGTTGTTGTTGCTTGCCGGGACGCAGATTACATTATTGGGCCAATTGGAATTATTATGGCAGATTCAATGCTTGGCGAAATTTCCCCATTGATGGCACAGGCAGTTGGGGCGTCAAACGCACATAAAATTTTAATTCCAATCAATAAGTGTTTAACTGTAGCTGGAGTGCAAAATCTTACACTTTCTGATTACATAAAAATTGCAGTTGATTCCATACAAGTTTAAGGTTATAATCAATTAATCAAAAGTCACGAAGACTTTTTCTTTTTTTTAAGATATGCCAAGAAGGCAATTTTCTCTTTTTTTGGAGTAGCATTTTTGCTTTTTTGGTATGAAAATTTCTAATCTATTTGCCGGATACAACAACAATCTTGTAATTAACAATTTTTCTCTTGATTTACCATCTGGAAACAGAATTATTATTTGCGGTCCAAACGGTTCTGGAAAAACAACTTTACTAAAATGCATTTTGGGAATTATAAAACCATTTTCAGGCTCAATTACTTTTGAAAAAGACGAAACAATTTCTTATTGCAAACAAGATTTTCCAAATTCAGATTTTCCAATTACAGTTGAAGAAGTTGTTGCCATGGGATTATTCACAAAAAAAATCACTTCAAAAAAATCTGCAAAAAATGATAAAAAAGATGACGCAAGAATTGATGAAGCATTAAAAAAAGCAGACGCACTTAATCTTAAAGGTCGCCTTTTTTACAGTCTTTCTGGTGGCGAACGACAAAAAGTTTCTTTGGCCCGCTGCTATTGTCAAAATGCAAAAATTCTGTTGCTAGACGAACCATCATCATATTTGGACCTTCAAAGTAAAAAAACTTTTATAAATCAGATGAAAAAACTTGAACAAGAAGATTTTTCTGTAATTGCGGTAACTCACGACGAAGAAATCATTAAAGAGTTAAACTGGAAAACTGTTAGATTTTTTGAAAAAGAAAAATCAATAGAAAAATCTGAAAAATAAGGAAATAGCATGGAAGAATTAGTAAAACTTTTAGCACTAAAACCAATTTTATACGGCTTAATTGGAATGTTAATTTCTGGCATTTCCTTTCCTTTGGCAGGCGTTGTAATTGTTCGCAACTCGTTAATTCCAATGCGTTTTATGCTAATGCACGGCGTAATTTTGGGCGGCATTTTTTCCATTGGATTAAATCTTCCTTTAATTCCAGTTGTAATTTTGATTAACGTAATTTTAGTTTTGATTATGAGCCTTTTGAACAAAGACAAATCAATCAACCTTTCTACAGTAAGCACCGCAATGATGGTTTTTACAATGGGAATTGCTTCAATGCTTTCTCACATTTTTGATGTTCCTGCAAAAGATACTTTGGAACTTCTTTGGGGAAGCCCATTTTCTCTTACAAAATCAGATTTATTCATTTTGATTTTTTTGAGTCTTGTAATTGTAATCTACATAATTGTATTTTTCCGCCAGATTTCTATGATTTTTTTTGATTGTGATATTGCAACTTCCATGGGAATTAACGTAAAAATCCACAATTTTGTTATGCTTTTGGTCACCGCACTAATTATTTCTGTGGCAATGAAAATGATTGGAGCGTTACTAATTGATACCCTTGTGATTTTGCCAGTTGTTTGTGCCACAAAAACCGCAAAAGGTCTAAAAGATTTGTTCATCAGAAGTTCGGTTATGGGCTTTGTAATTTCTTTGATTGGCTACTTTTGCTCGTTGATTTTTAATTTACCAGTAAGCGGAATTATGGCAATTTTATCGGTAATTTTGTTTTTAATTTTCCGTGAAAAAAAATATTGTCACTAGGAGCAGATGCAAAACTGAAACAATCTGAAATTACGTCACTGCGAGCCGAAGGCGTGGCAGTCTATATAACATAAAATGGAGGAATTTTATGAAAAAACTTTTACTTTTAACAATTGTGTTTTTTGCATTTACAGGATGTAAAAAATCAGAAAAAAATGCCAGTTATGTGGCGTCTACCAGTTGGACAGCCGGATTTGCACAAATGGCAGGAATTGATGACGTAAAATCAATTGCTCCAGCAAACTTAAAGCATCCCCCAGAATACGAAATTACACCAATGGACATTTTGGCAGTTTCGGAAGCTGAATTATTCATTTTTGCAGGCTACGAAAGAATGATGGAAACAATTAGCAATGCAGCAGAAGTTGATAAATCAAAAATCATAAAAATCAAAACTGCAAACACTTTACAAAACATCAAAGAAATGACAATGATTTTGTCTGAAAAAGCTGGAACTCAGGAAAAAGCAAAAAAGAGAGTTTCCCAATTTGAAAACTTAATTTTGGAAACTCGCAAAAAAATTATTCAAAACGGACTAGACAAAAAAACTTGCTACGTAAACAAAAATCAAACCGAATTTGCAAAAGACTTAGGTCTAAACGTAGTTGCAACTTTTGGACCTGCCCCACTCACCTCCGAACAAATTGCATTCGCCGCAGAAAATCAATTCGACTTTATTATAGACAACGTTCACAATCCCGTTGCAGCCCCAGCCGCAGAAGTTTCCCCAAATTCAAAAATCCTAGTTTGGCGCAACTTCCCATCAAAAAACGAACCAAACGCCTTATACAAAGTTGTAGAAGAAAACTGCAAAAGTTTGTTGTAAGATTTATTCCCCCTCTAGCTTCTTCAAATTATCTTCAACCTGAATAATCGTTTTGATTGTAGTTTGAAGTTGCTCTGGGGAGATTTGGTAAAACAACGATTCCATAATTGCCTGACTCATGGCGTCGTTTTTTTGGCAAAACTCTTTGCAATGTTCGGTGAGCAAGATTCGTTGTTTACGTTTGTCGTCTTTGTCTATGATGATTTTTACAAAATCTTTTTTTTCAAGTTTCAATAAAATCTGTTTTACATTTTGATGAGAACTTCCCATAATTTCGGCCAGTTCGTTGATTGTTGGAGACTCTTTGCACATGTTAATACAAATAATTGCAAAAAATTGTTTCCAACTGATTTCTTTCATCGTTTTGTCAGCCATTGCTTGAAATCTGTTTTCAAAAGCGCTTAACAAACCAATCAAAAAATATGGCAATGGAATTCCAGAAAAATCTATATTTTTATCATTTAAAACTTCTTTAATATTCATAAAAGTAATATATTACATAACAAGAAAAAATGTAATAC
>JAGARY010000132.1 GCA_017622055.1 Treponema sp.
GGAAGTGATAATATAGATGATATCGCTATTGTGAAACCTTATGACCCAGAAGAATCTCATGAGTATGAAGTCGCTCAGAAGAAACCGAATGGGTATGGGCTTTACGATATGAGTGGTAATGTTTCTGAATGGGTAATGGATCCCTATGCGGATGGATTAAACTATACATGCGGTGCATGTTTTGCTGCGGGATATGAAGAAGGATTCGAAATAACGAGTCTTGGATATGGTTCTAGAAAATATTCTCGCGGAGATATTGGAATACGTTTACTGAGGGCAAATATAAAAAAAGTTGCATCTTCAAATTTAAGATTAAGAACTAACGAAGCAAAAGATAATGAGACAATTTGTATAATGTCAAAGGGCTCTCAAATTAAAATTTTAGAGTTTGGTTCTCCGGAAACAATCGACGGAATTTCTTCAAACTGGGTCAAGGTAGAAGTTTTGTCAAATGCAAAAGACCGCGATGGTAAGCCGATTAAGAAAGGCACGGTCGGCTGGTGCTATGGTGGATATTTGAAATAAATGTACAAAAAACAACCCCTTGAACGAAACTTACTCTATCTTGCGAGCCTGCATAGGCAAGGGATTGTAGCAGTGCCGAAGGCGGCCACCGCAAGCGAGTGAACAAAGTGAACGAGTGCGGAGGCTGGAGCGCGGCTAGCGCGGAACTGCGGAAAGCCCGGTTTTTGCCGCAGGCAAAAATGGCCTATGAAAAAGAAAATTTTAGAGAAGATTACGATTTCTCAGGATCAAGATCAGCTAGTATTACATCATTAGAGTCAAAACATGGAGTAAAAAAATGAAAAGAAGAATTATTTTTATAATTATTTCAGTTTTAAGTTTTTATTGTTTTTCAAATGAAAATAGTAATGAACAAATTTTTGCGGATAAGTTAAATTATCAAAGTAACTATATATTTAAGCAAGGTGATATTTCAATCTGTAATTATATATTTTCTATATATTCCTCCGGCTATAAGCCCTATTATGATGAATTGGGAGAGAGAGTCCTTACTAATAATGTTTTTGTCATTAAAGATAATAAATTAATAAAAGACTTTTATACAAAATACATTTCAGATAATAACTTTGATAATGAGATTTTAAGAAAGCAAATTCCTCATGATATTTATAAATCCACTATGGTTTTATCAGATTTTAATTATGATGGAGATGTAGATATTTTATATCTTACTCAGGATTCTATAGATTCATATTTTTATCTAAAATCTATTGAAGGTGAGGAAAAAATATTTGAATCCAATGAATTTTCTCATGAATCATTGAAAAATTATTCTGAATCAAAAGTCTTATTTAATGATTCTTTGAAGTTTTGTATCATAAAAAATAAGCGCGGTTTTACTATTCCTTATCAAATAAAAAACAATCAGATTATCACAATGTTTTATTATTGGTCTCCATCTGAACAACGTTACATCCTTGATGAAACAGTAACACAGGAACAGATTAAAAATGCATATTGTCCTGAAGATTACTTCGCCTATAACGGCTTAAAGTTTTCAAAACTTGATTCAAAACTCACAGAAGAAGACTTAAAAGAATTAGACAAAGCCCAATTACGAATAATGCGAAACGCAGTGTATGCTCGTCATGGTCGAACATTTAAGAGCGTAGATTTGCAATCCCTTTGGGAATGTTATACATGGTATAAAAAGAATCCAAATTACAGCGATTCTTTATTGACTGATATTGATAAATATAATATTGAACTTATTCAAAAATATGAATCAAAATAATATTTCTACCTTATTTGGTAAATATAGGTGTGAAAACAAAGAAAAATTGTTGGCTGAACTAAATATAAATCAGACTGATGAAGAAGAACTTAAATACACATTAAACAAGAATCAAGAACTTGTATCCAGTTTGTTTTTTAATAATGCTACAGAATGGAAACAAGACTTCGGCCTTATGGATGCTTATAAAAAAGCTTGGCCATACTGTGATATGGATTTTCTGAAACAACAAAAGAATCGGGGATATTGTGATAGTTTATCAAAAATGATTTCCGATTGGGGTAAATGGTCAAATTCAAATGATATATGGAATTGGGAGGATAGATTATGAAAAAAAAATTTATTTTAGCAATTTTATTTATTGTAAATTTTAATTGTTTTTCATTAGATTATGAAGCAATTAAAAATAATATAATAAATTCTTTTTGGTTTAAAGAAAAAAAAGGGATAGAAAGTAATATTAAAAATATTTATAAATTAAATAATGATTTTTATATTACATATATTTGTTTTAAAAATAGTCAACTTATATATTATTTTGATGGTGTAAATGAAGATTGGGAGCATCCAGAAAAATCAATATCAAATGTTAATATTAAATATTTAACAAAAATTGGAGAACTAGATGCTTTTATTGGTGATTTTACTTATACAGAATCAAATCAAGTTCTATTTATAGATTTACACCCCACAATGAACTGGAATAATTTTGTACTACAAGGCCCTGATTTTAATGATATACCTTTTTTTATTACATTTCCTAGTTATCAATATCCTAGTAGTACATTGTATGATGATGTGCAGAAATATACTGGGACAAATAAAAGAGTAAATGCATTAAGATATATTTCTTTTAATGATATTAGATTTTGTATAATTAATAATAAACGAGGATTTTTAATTGACGCAATTGGAAAAGTCTATTCAGATGGTGATTCATATAAAATGGATACCAGTAAGAATGATAGTTCAAATCAAGTCTTCTTTTACTGGTCTCCAAAAGAACAAAAATACATCCTTGATGAAACAGTAACACAGGAACAGTTAAAAAATGCCAATTGTCCTGAAGATTACTTTGCCTACAATGGCTTAAAGTTTTCAAAATTAGATTCAAAACTTTCGGAATCTGATTTAAAAGATTTGGATAAAGCTCAACTTCGTTTAATGCGAAATGCAGTGTATGCTCGTCATGGACGTACTTTCAAAAGTGTAGATTTACAGTCTCTTTGGGAATGTTATACATGGTATAAAAAGAATCCAAATTATAGTGATTCTTTGCTAACTGATATTGATAAATATAATATTGAACTTATACAAAAATATGAATCAAAATAGCGCCTTAAATTATCCATGCTTACCAGAAAAAGTAAGAATTCTGAATTCTGAATTCAAAATTTTAAACTTACTTCTCCAGAGTTCAAAACTTTTGTTTTTCCTTCTGCTTGTACTACAAGATTTGCGTTGTTGTCTATGTCCAAAACTGTGGCGGTGTAGCTGGATTTTGCGTCATCAATTATTGGGAACACTTGAACTTGTTTTCCAATTAAAAAAGAAAGTTTTTTGTATTCTTCTAGTTTTTTTTGTAATTGATTTTCTGTTGGGTTTTGAAAAAAGCAAATTATGTTTTGAATTAATTTTGCTGTAAATTCAATTTTTGTTTGTTCTGAAATTTCTTTTTTTAAAACTGTTCCTGCAATGTTTTGAATTTCTTGTGGGAAATCTTCTTTTGATTTATAAAGATTTATTCCAATTCCTAAAACAACTTTTGCAATTTTTCCTGTGGTGTAATCTATAATTCCTTCTGCCAAAATGCCGCAAACTTTTTTGTTGTTTATAAAAATGTCGTTTATCCATTTGATTTTTGATTCTATATTAAAAAATTCTTTTATTGTGTTGCAAACTTCAACACCAGAAAATGCTGTAATTTGTGAAGGTGTAATGTTTTTGTTTTGTAAATCTATTGTTAATGAAAAGTAAAGACCGCTTGCATTTGGTGAATAAAAACTTCGTCCCATGCGTCCGCGTCCTGCTGTTTGGCTGTCTGCAACAACAATTAGGTTTTGATTTAAGTTTTTTTCTAAAAGATTTTTTGAGTATGTGTTTGTGGAATCAATTGTAGAAAAATATTCTATTTTGTAGTTTTGATTTATGTTTTGCAAAAGAGTTTTTAGTTGTTGTTCAGATTTTTCGTTTTTAGTCATTTACTATTATTTTACTTGTTTTTTTTTTGTTGTAAAGTGGGAGACCTCAAACCTTTGTAGAATGGGATGAATGTTCATTCAGTTTTGCTCTGCAAAACTGGAAGGCGAAGGTAATATAAAATTTACGATAAAAAATAATGATTTTGACCTTCGCCACGTGAGTTCCAGTAGGGGCACCGAAGGTGTCGACCGCAGCGAGCCTTTTGGCTTGCGAGGACGATGACCGTTAGGGAACCCCGAATGGAACGACAGCGAAAACGAAGTTTGAGCTGGCACGCCCTTTTTTTTATTGTGATTTTTTGGTATAGTGGCGGTATGAAAACTTCAGATTTTAACTTTGATTTACCAGAACATTTGATTGCGCAACATCCTAGTGGGGTTCGTGGACAAGATAAATTAATGCTTTTGAATAGAGAAACTGGCGTTGTGGAACATTTTATGATGGACGATTTGCCTTTGCTTATTCCGGAAAATGCGTTGATGGTCTTTAATAATTCAAGAGTGCGTCGTGCTAGAGTTTATGGAATTAAGGAATCTACTGGCCGTGAACAGGAATTTATGTTTTTGAACACTATGAACGATGAATGTTCGGTTTGGAACGTAATGGTAAAAAATGCTAAAAAGCAAAAGCCTGGTATGAATTATAAGTTTCCTGATGGAACTGTGGGAACTATAATTTTGGATGAATCAAAAGTTGGAACTGAATTTAGGGCTTTAAAATTTGACTTTACTATTGATGAAGATTGGTTTGAACGAAACGGACACATCCCGCTTCCGCCTTATATTCGCCGAGAAGATACTGAAGAAGACAGCGAACGATATCAAAATGTTTATTCTAGTGATGTGGGAAGTGCTGCGTGTCCTACGGCGGGGCTTCATTTTACTGATGAAATGATGAAAAAACTTTCTGATAAGGGAATTGAGCGTTGTTTTGTTACTTTGCATGTGGGGCTTGGAACTTTTTTGCCTGTTCGTGAAGATAATATTGAAAATCACAAAATGCATGAAGAATGGTATTCAATTCCTGTGGAAACTGCAAAAAAAATTAATGAAGCAAAGGCTGCTGGGCGTCCAATTTTGGCTGTGGGAACTACAAGTGTTAGAACTTTGGAAAGTGCGGCTCAAAAATTGATTCAGAATGGGGAAAAGCCTGGGCAAAATGGGCAATGGATAAAAGCGGGAACTGATTCTACAAAGATTTTTATGTATCCTGGGTATGAATTTCAGGTTGTAGATAAGATGTTTACGAATTTTCACACGCCAGAAAGCACTTTGATTATGCTTGTTAGTGCCTTTGCGGGAAAAGAAAAAATTATGAATGCTTACAAAACAGCTGTAGAAAAAGAATATAGATTTTTTTCTTACGGCGATGCAATGTTCATTCGGTAGAAGTTTTTTTGGTAATAGTTCTTAGTTTTTTACGACAATTGTTCAAAACTGTATTTTGTAAGATTAAAGAATTGTTGTGTTAAAACGTCACTAATCATTTGGTCTGTGGCTGTTTTGTAAAATTCTTGTTTTACCATTTCTAAAATTTCTGAAATATCTTTTTGAGATAAAGGTAAACGCTTACCGATGATGTCGTTTTCTAAAGTTTTGCTTCGGAATGCGAATGGTCCTGCAAATGCTAATCTTAGAGAACTGATTGTGTCTTTTTCTGTGGCTGCAATAAATGCAAAAGATGCAGAGCGTTGGGTGATTTTATTTTCTGGACCAATTCTTCTAAAAATTGAAATGTCTGCATCAACGTTTGGAATTTTTATTCCAGTTAAAACCGAATCCTTTGGAAATTCTTTAAAGTTTAATAATGGTTCTGTTATTGTTTCTGTTTGACTAACAAATTCTAATTTTGCGTCTAAAGCTAGAAGTGGAGCATACAAAGTTAATTTGTGATTCATTTCGCAAATGTTTCCACCAATTGTGGCAGTGTTTCTAATGATTGGATTTGCAATTGTTTGTAGTGCTTCGTATAAAACTTGTGGTAAGTGATTTTGACCAATTTGTAAAATGGCAGAAAGAGTTGTTCCTGCCCCAATGTCAAAATATCTTTCGTGTCTTACAATTTGTGATAATTCTGAAATGCCAAAAGTTGAAATTGATTTTTCTGGTAATTCGCTTAATCTTGTGCATCCTCCAACAACTTGAATGCCTTTGTTGTTTTTTATTTGAGAAAGTAAATCTTTTATAGTTTTTGCGTATAAAATTGTTTTCATTTTTTAACCCTTGACGAATGACGAATTTTTGTTGAATTTTTGTTTTGTAATGCAATGGCAAAAATTATACCGTTTACAAGTGTTTCTAAATCTGTGCAGCAGGGAGCAAGATTTTTAACCTGTTCAATAATTTCTTCTCTTGTAATTTTTTTGTTTGTATTATTTTTTAATATTGTATATGCCGAAAATATTTTTCCTGCGTCGCAAAATCCACACAAATGAATTCCAGCTTTTGAAAATCCCTGATTAATATACGAATAATATTCTGACTTTTCAAAATAATCTAAAGTTTCAATTTTTGCATTTCTTACAATTCCTACAGGAATTTTGCAAGCAGCCACAGGTTCTCCATTTAATAAAACTGTACAGGAACCACAAAATCCTTGTTGGCAACCACATTTTATATGTGTTGAAGTTTCGTTGTGAAGTACGTTCATCAATGTTTCATCACTTTGAACTTCAAATACAACTTTTTTATCATTTATAGTCATTGGTATATTCATTTTTGCTCCAAATTATTCATTTTTTTGTGAAAGTTTTTCTAAAGATTTTTCTGATGTTTTTTCGGTTTCAAAATCTTTTTCAAGGTTTTCTGTTTCTGTTTTTTCTATATTTTTTTCTTCTTCTTTTTGAGTTCTCTGTTGAATTAAATTGTAAATTAATTTTTCTGTACATGGTAATTCAGAAAGTTGAGTTTGTAATGCCATTGAAAGTGCTGCTGCAAAGGCTGCTGGAAGCGTATTGTGCACAAGTTCTCCAATTTGGCTTGTTTTATTTTTTGTTTTTACAAATTCAATGTGAATATTATGACAATTGATTGTTGTTCCTTTTACTAATGATGTTAATTCTTGTTGCATTTGCAACATAATTGATTTTTTTGCTGCAATTTCATCAAAGACATCTCCACAGTCAATTACAATCCAAATATTTTTGATTGTTTCTGTGTAAGTGTAAGAATCTAACTGAACTTCAACAATTGTTGTTGCAAATGATGTGGCTGTAAAAGGATTTCCGGAAAATGATTCGTTGTTCCATTTTTTCTTTGAAGCCAAAACCGCTTTTTTTGCAGTTATTGGCAAAGGTTGATGAAATCTCTTTTTCTGAATTTCGTTACAGCATTTTTTAATTAAATCGTTTAAAATTCCAACTGAACTGTAATAATTTTCTGGTGATGTAGGAAATTCTTCAATTTCAAATTCTGAAACAATTTTTATATTTTCTTTTTCTATTTGTAAAACTTCAGATGCTGTTTCTTTCCACAAATTTTGAATTACGGCAGAAGCTTGTAATGCGTGAATTTCAACTTTGTCATCTGTTCCCAATGTTACTTCAATCTTTGGATTATATGTAAAAACACTTGTTCCTACGTAATTTGATGCATTGTATGATGTGGCAATCCCAATTCCTCTTAATGGAATGGCAAAAAAGATATTTCTGTTTATTTTAAGGCGGTCTATGGCGTCAATTTTAAAAGTTGAATATTTTCTGTTAAAATCACTAAGCTTTGTTGCCCGATTAATTGTTAAATCTGTGTCTTTTAGTTCAATGTCAAAAGGAAAATCAGCTACTTCTTGATTTTTATTTAGTAATCTTAATTCCACTGGAAGAATGTTGATTTCATTTGCAATTTGTTGTAGATGATTTTCAATGGCAAAAAACGCTTCCGAATCAATTCGTTTAATAAAAATTGATGTTGGAGGATTTCTTGACGTAGAAACTGTTGTGTTTATATTTAGATTTTTTATTTTGTAATAATTACAAACTGCAATTGAAAGTCTGTCTGCAATTTCTTTTGCAAAAGGATTGTTTAGACCAACATCAACGTTTATATCAATTTTAATTGCTTTTATTAAACCTGATTTTGTAACTAAAGTATTAAAAGTAAATTCTGTTTCAATGTTTGGGCTCATGAACTTTTGTTGTTCTGTTTGAGAAAGCATTAATTTTACAGGATGTTTTGATTGAACTGCTGCAACTGCTGTTTGAATTGCTAATTGCGTTGTTCTCCATAATCCGTTGGCGTTTAATCCTGAAGAAATTGTTTTATGAACAAAGATTTTTTCTGTTGGAATTTCTAAACATTCACTTAAAGACTTTTGAACAGAAAGAATCCATTTTGTTGGGGTGTAAACATGAAGTTCCCCATTTTCGTAATATGCAAAAGCTCCATCTGTTTCTTGCCACTGTGGATTTGAAAATTTTTGTTTGTAAGTGCCAGAAACTTTTGTAATTGTTTCATCTTTTTCTTTTAGTTCATCAAAAATTTCTTGAAATGATTTTTCTTTGAATAATCCAATTTTGATAATTCTGTCTGCAATTTTTTTTTCAATTTTTGTTTCGTATCTTTTTGAATCAATAACGCTGTCTAGTGATGGCAATTTATTATATGCCAAAACTAAATCGGTAATATCAGATGATGTGTGAGTTGGCTTTGATTTGTGCATAACTTGTTCTAATGCCGATTCTAAATCTGAAATATCAAAATTTAAATTTGCAGAATCTCGTAATTCTTTTACTTTATATTCATTTGGCCCAACAATTATTCCTAAAGGTTCTCCAGAATAAGAAATTGAACTACTTGTAAAAATATTCAAAGAAACGTTGTTTTCTTTAATTTGTTTTTTTCCTGGAATATCTTTTGCTGTAAATAAAAAATATCCTTCTGGAAGATCTGGAATTGTAATGCCTGTAATTCTACCAGTTCCAACAGGACTTCTTACAATTGCGGCGTGAAGCATATTTGCTTTTCTGCAATCACTGTAATATCCTTTTGCAAGTAGAGAACGTTTTGTGTTAATTTCTTTTGTCTTTTTTCTAGGCATTTTTTATTCCTAATTAATATAATATTATTATTTGTGATTTTCTAAACCAACTTTTTTTATTATTTCAATTACATAATCAACTTCTTCTTGTGTCACATCTGGATACAAGGGAATTGAAATTGTTCTGCTATATTGATTTTCTGCATTTGGATAATTTTCTTTTGTAAACCAAGGATACAATTCTTTCCAATAAGTAAAATTAAAAATTGGAATAAAGTGAACAGAAATTCCAAGGCCTTCTGCTTGAAGTTTTTTTGCAAATTCTTCTCTGGAAATTGTGATTTTATCAAGATTTAATCTTATCAAATACAAATGCCAAGAATTTCCTTTTGAATCTGGCGGAAGTTCAATAAAATCAAGGGCAGAAAATGCTTTGTTGTATTGTTCGCAAACTTTTTTTCTTTGTTCAAAAAAAAGTTTTGCACGTTTTACTTGTGAAACTCCCAAGGCACTTAAAACATCTGGCAAATTAAATTTGTATCCTGGTGCAATTATGTCATATTCCCAAGAAGCACGAGGAGAAGTGTATCGGTCCCAAGTTGTTCTGTCCATTCCGTGCATTCGCATAACAGTAATTCTTTTTGCTAAATCTTCGTTTCTTGTACAAACCATTCCACCTTCGGCTGTTGTCATTGTTTTTGTAACATAAAAAGAAAAAACACCAACGTCCCCAATTGTTCCTGCATAACCTAAATCTGTTTCCGAAGGATATGAATGAGCTGCATCTTCAATTACGTAAATTTTATTTGATTCTGTACTATATTTTTTTGCAAGTTCAAGAATTTGTTCCATTTTGCAAACGTTACCTGCAATGTGAACAGGAACAATTGCTTTAATTTTGTGTTCCCCAGACTCAAAATCTTTTTTTAAGATTTCTTCAATTTTTGCTGGATCAATGTTGTAGGAATCTTTTTCAATATCTGCAAAATATACGTCTGCGTTAAGATGTCTTGCACAAGCGGCCGTAGAAACAAAAGTGTAGGGCGTAGTAATTACAGCAGTTCCTTCTTTTACTCCGCAAGCTTCCATTGCCAAAATCATTCCTGA
>JAGARY010000133.1 GCA_017622055.1 Treponema sp.
TACTTAAAAAATATAAATAAATAGGTAAAAAAAGGAGAAGAAAAAAACTTTAAGTCATATAATGATTTAATATAAAATTTATGAGTATTGATATTTTGTATTGGAGTGATAACAATTTTTCTTTTCAGACTCTAAATGAACTAATGTATAGATTACAAACTACATTAAAAGAAAAAATATATTTAATGTACTATGATAATTTTGAAAAAAAAACATATTGGAGTTTTGATTCAAACACTTTTACCCAAATTTCTAATATAGATTCTTGCAAAAACTTATATAAATATAAACTTGAAATTATAGATTGTAAAAATTTAATTCAAGATTTTTCACAAAATATTTCTGAATTGTTACATAATAATAAAATTGAAATAATTTTAAGTTTTGCAAATAATAATTCACTAGATGTAACAATTAAAGAAAAAACAATACTCTGGGATTGTTGGGATATTTCATTCGAATCTAAAATGGGTGAGTTTATCACTTCAATAACAGACTCTGATATTGGATTCACAGAACAAAATTATAAAATTTTATATTTGATGAATCAAATTTTAAAATCATTTAATTCCACTGAATTATTATTAATCGGCGATGGCAGCAGTTATATTTGGGGTGGAATTGAGAACCAATTATTTGATGGAAAAAAATCAATCAAAGAAATTATTAAGGACACAAAATCTTGTAATTTAATTACAAGTGAAATGATTTTATCAAAGAAAGTAAAAAAAATAACAGAATATCAAGAAATTCAAAAAACAGTATTTTTGTTTAATTTTAAAGAATTATGTCCATATTTCATACAGTGTAATTTTGAAGATTTTTTATCTCTAACTGATAATGAAGAATATGAAATAAATCTAAATGAATCTAAAAAAGACAAAATCGTAGAAACTTTAAAAGTAACTAAGACATTTGATATGTTAAAAAAAGATAATGTAAAATCATCTTCTGTAATTATTGATAAATATCAAGATGATAGATACAAATGCAAAATATTTGCTTACGATTTAGATAATAATGTACTTTCTTCGAAAGAAGTTCTTTTTTATCAATATGAAAAAATGAAATCTATTATAAAACAGGCTTTATCTTTAGACTTAACATCTTTAATTTCAAAGTCTAATTATTCTAAGGGTTCTGGAGATGTTTATTCAATTTCATACAAAAAATTAGATTTTTCATTTTCAATTTCATTGTGGATTAATAACAAACATGAAGGCGTTCTTAAAGATTTTGTAGAAAGTGTTTTTAAGTCTGCAACAGAGGAACCAGTAAATTGTATAAATATAGGGAATATTAAAATACTTGGAGTTCCAAAAAAATAATTTTTATTTGGAGACGGGTATACAAAATAGAGAATAATTATGATACAATATACATTATTAATACATAAAATGAAGTTGGAGATAATATGTTTCAGATTTTTTTAGAACAAATTTTATTGTTTTCGAAACAAGGCACATTTAAAGTACAAACACAGAAAATTATAGATTATGTTGATTCTTTAACTGATGATGAAATAAAAATAATAGTAGAAGAAATTGGAACTATACCAGAGTGTATAAAAGCAAGTTCTTCAGAAGAAAAATTATTTTCAAAATCTTCTGATGTAATTTTAGCAAGATGTTTTAGAATGTTAGGTTTAAAATCAAAAGCAATTACAGAAAGAGCCGACAGTGCTGATATAATTGCTGAAAGTTTATTTCACAAATATAGTTTAGTAGCAGATGCAAAATGTTTTAGAATGAGTAGGACTGCAAAGAATCAAAAAGATTTCAAAGTTGCAGCTTTAAGTAATTGGCGTGGTGGAGAAAATGAATATGCAGTTTTGGTTTCTCCTTATTTTCAATACCCGAAGGCTGAAAGTCAAATTTATAAGACAGCATTAGATAATAATGTGTGTTTATTTGCTTGGGAACACATTTCAATTCTTTTAAATTATAATATTGTCGAAAATGAAAATTTTTCATTAGAATCAATATGGAATAGTTCTTTAAGATTAGTTAGGGATTCAAAACTTTCTTATGAAAATGCAAAATGCTGTTTTTTACCACAAATAAATACTTTTGTTGCAAAAAAAATAGGAATAGATATATCAAAATTCTTAAAAAATTTAAATGAACAGAAGTTAGTTATTGTAAAACGTGGAAGTTATGAAATTGCATATTGTGAAAATAAAATAGAAACAATAAAACAATATACACATGAACAAGCAATTTCAGAATTAATAAAAGAAACAAAACTAGAAGAAAAAATTTCTGTGATAAACACTTATCTTTCAAACTTGGGAGATGTCAATGAACAGGGTTGAACTTGGAGATTCAATACAATTAATAAAAACTCTAGACACTGAATCAGTCCATTTGATTTTGTCTGATATTCCATATGGAATTAACTATGATGAGTGGGATGTTCTTCACAGTAATACAAACAGTGCTTTATTAGGAGCAAGTCCAGCACAATTGAAAAGTTCTATTTTTAAAAGCCGAGGGAAACCTCTAAACGGATGGTCAGAGGCTGATAAAAAAATCTCAAAAGAATACTATGAATGGTGTTTAGAATGGGCCCCAGATTGGTATAGAGTTTTAAAACCTGGTTCAAGTTGTTTTATTTTTGCAGGAAGAAGAATGGCTCATCGTTGTATTTGTGCATTGGAAGATTCTGGATTTATTTTTAAAGACATGATTTCATGGGAGAAAGATGCCGCAGCATATAGAGCACAAAGAGTAAGTTGTGTTTTTGATAGAAGAAATGATTTACAAAATTCAAA
>JAGARY010000134.1 GCA_017622055.1 Treponema sp.
CGGAATTATTTCTATTATAATGTCTGCTTTACTTTCTTTTGTTGCATCAATATTTTTTGTAAAATGCACAAATTCTTGGTGGTTCATTCTTGCAACAGTCTTAATTTTGTTTACTTTTTTAATGCAAGTAATTTATCCTAAATTTATTGCACCACTTTTTAATAAGTTCACTCCATTGGAAGAAGGTTCTTTAAAAGAAAAAATTACTACACTTTTAGGAAATTCTGGATTTGTTTCTGATGGACTTTTTATTATGGACGCATCAAAAAGAAGTAAACATTCTAATGCCTATTTTACAGGATTTGGAAAATCAAAAAGAATTGTTTTGTATGATACTTTGGTAGAAAAACTTTCGGAAGATGAACTTGTGGCAGTTCTTGGTCACGAATTAGGTCATTTTAAATTAAAACACATTTTAAAAAGATTGATTTTTGTAATTCCTTTGGAATTTTTAGTTTTATTTGGATTATATTTTCTTGCGCAATTTGTAAATCTTTACACAGGATTTGGTTTTTCTACAATTACAGCCGCAAATGTTGGTCAAGTTCAATTTATTGGATTGTTTTTGGCAATTATGATTTATAGTTCAGTTTCTGAATTAATCTCTCCTTTTGCGTCATTTAGTTCAAGAAAGCATGAATACCAAGCTGATGAATATGCAGCAAAAATTACTGGTAATCCATTAGATTTAATAAATGCTTTAATCAAATTGAACAGCGAAAATCTTTCGGAATTAATTCCACCAAAAATTTATGTATTTTGGAATTATTCACATCCCACAATTGTAGAGCGAACTGTTGCGCTTAAAAAATTAATTAAAACTGAGGACGTTGCAAAATGATTACATTAAAAGAATTGGCTAGTAGATGTAATGTTTCAATTGCCACAGTTTCCAATATTTTGAATGGAAAATCTAATGTTGGTGAAGAAACAAAAAAGCGTGTTTTAGAAGTTATAAAAGAAACTGGATACAAACCAAATATTATGGCTAGAGGTTTAAGGGCAAATAAAACAAAAACTATAGGATTAATTGTAGAAGATTTAACAGCCTTTAGTTCACCTTGGATTGTTGAAGGTGTAATGTCTTATCTTGAAGAAAAAGGCTATGGTACAGTTTTAGAAAATTTGCGAATGTATACAAAACATATTGATACATGGGAAAATCAAAATTCTTTTTCTAAAATTGTAAATTCTGCAATAGATCAAATGATTTCTATAAAAGTTGATGGAATAATTTATGTTGCAGGTCATGCTCGGAATGTTTTTATTGATACAACTCAAATTGAAATTCCTTTTGTAATGACTTATGCTTTTTCAAAAAATCAAAACATTAATTGTGTGAATATTGATGATGAAAACGGTGCCTTTGAGTTAACTGATTATTTAATAAAAAATGGAAAAAAACGAATTGCTGTAATTGGTGGAAAAAAAGATAATCTTCATACAGTTCATCGCTTAGTTGGATATAAAAAAGCTTTGGAAAAAAATAAACTTTCTTATGATGAATCATTGATTACTTTTAGCAATTGGGAACGTAATGGTGGATTTGACTCAACAAATCATTTTATAAATAAAAAGTGTGATTTTGATGCAATTTTTTGTTTTAATGATTTAATGGCTGCTGGTTGTTTTGATGCCTTACTAGAAAAAAATATTATTCCAGGAAAAGATGTTTCTGTTGTTGGGTTTGATAATCGGGAAGTAAGTGAATATTTAAAACCTTCGTTAACTACAATGGAAATTCCTTTGGAAGAAATTGGTGTTGAATCTGCAAAAATGCTTTTGGAAAAAGATTTTCAAAACAAATTAATTCCTTGTAAAATGATTTTAAGAGATTCGGTGTAAAGTAAAACTTTAAAAATATAAAAAATCATATTAATAATATTTTATTATCTAGGTGAATAATTTCTTGTTAAAACTCGAATTCTAGAATAGAATTATACTATTATTTAAAAATACAAATGTAAAAAAGCGGAATAAACAATCTTACATAATGAGGTCTCTTTTTATGGTGAAAAAGAAAGGTTTTTTCACGCGAATTGGAAAGACACGTATTGTTCCAATCGGTCTAAAAATTCTGCTTATTTTTATTTGTTTGATTTTACTTTCAAATTTTGCTACAAATATTATTTCTATTCAATTATCTCAACGCCAAATTATTACACTTAATAATACAATTATGGTTGAGCAGCTAAAAGAACTTTATAATAGTAGTGTAAATCAGTATCAAATTTATTCTTATTCCCAAAAAGAAGCTGAGTGTTTAGAAAATATGTCTCAAATTGCTAAAACTGGTTTTGCAAACGAAAACAGTATTGCAATGGGTGTTGATAAAACAGGGAATATTGTTTTTGTATCATGTAATAATGAATCTCTTTTTTTAAGTAGATTCTCTGATAACGAAACTTTAGACTTGTTGAATTCCAAATTTGAAGAAGATGTAACGGAAGGTTCTGTTTCATTTACAACGATTTATGGTGATTTTTTTGGAGTTTATAAATATCAACCAGATTGGGAATTTTATTTAATTCGTGCAGAAAAACGTTCAGACTTAAAAAAGAATACTTTCATTGTTTATTTATACACATCTATTTTGATTGTTGTGTTAACTTCAATCTTCATTATTATTGGATATATTATTTTAAACAGAGTTTTTGGAACTGTAAGAACTTTTACTGCGGAATTACTTCAAATGCAGAAAGATAAGCAATTGTCTTTAATTGATTTATCAGAAGCTCCAAACGATGACATTACTTACATGGCTGCTTCTTTTAACAATCTTTCTTCTTCTGTAAATAACTTACTTGCCACATTCCAAAAATTTGTTTCAAAAGACGTTGTTGCTAAAGCATATTCTGATCAAGTTATTAATTTAGAAGGAAGTCAGCGTGAATTAACAATGCTTTTTTCTGATATTAAAAGTTTTACATATCGTACAGAAACCTTAGGAAACGATATTATTGATGTTTTGAATGTTCACTACGATAGAGTAATTCATAAAGTGCACGTAAACAACGGTGTTGTTGGTTCAATTATTGGTGATGCAATTTTGGCTGTATACGGAACTCTCAATTCAAAAATGTCAAAATCTTATGATGCAATTCGAAGTGCTTGGGATATTACAAGAGAAACTGAAAAATTGCGTGAGTCTATGATTGCTCGCCGGAAAGAAATTGAAGAAACTAGAAAATTGACAGAATCTGAAGAGCGTGTTTATCAAGCAGTATTATTGGATGTTGGTGTTGGTATTGACGGTGGAAATGTTTTCTATGGAAATATTGGTTCGCAAGAACATATGGCAAATACAGTTATTGGTGATAATGTAAACTCCGCTTCAAGATTGGAAGGAGTTACTAGAGTTTATCATTTACCTGTAATTGTTTCGGAATATGTTAAGAATGAAGTTGAAAAAGAAAGTGCTAGATATAAATTCTTTGAAATTGATACAATTCAAGTAAAAGGTAAAACAGAAGGTAAAAAGATTTTCTTCCCATTTGATACAAACGAAATGGATGAATCTTTACTAGAAAAATACAAAAAATTTGAAACAGCATTGTATGCATATTATGAAGGGGATTGGAAAACAGCAAGAAAAGTGTTTAAAGAAACTGAACTTGAAGCAGCTGAAGTTTTCCTTGAAAGAATGGGTCTTAGAGGTGCCCCTGA
The DNA here is from genome assembly GCA_017622055.1 of Treponema sp. Lineage (GTDB taxonomy): Bacteria > Spirochaetota > Spirochaetia > Treponematales > Treponemataceae > Treponema_D. The sequence continues at coordinate 3,667 of JAGARY010000134.1, forward strand.
AGATTGGAGTGGTATATGGACAATGACATCAAAATAGCAGAAAATCAAACAAATTCAAAAACTCATGAAGAAGTTCTTTTATTCTTAAATGATGAATTACAACATATTCAGCAAACTTCAGAACTTCAGTCATATAATTTAGAAGAAGAATATGCAAAAACAAAAAAACATAAATCACCATTTACATACATTGTTTTAGCAATTTGTTTCTTATGTGTTGGTGGTATAGCGTTGATTATGAATGCAGTAATTTCAAAACATAACTCTGAAATTGCTGTAAATTTACAAGTTTTTGATGACTTAAACTTAAGAACTCTTTTGGATTCTGTTTCAAAAGTTCAAAATAGTTATGATGATGCAGTTCAAAGAAAACTTGCTGTAGTTTCCAAAATGGAACAAGAATTAGCTCAAGTTCAAGCTCAAAAAGATAACGAGATATTTCTTTTAGATTCTTTAAAAGTTCCTGAAAAAGAAAAAGAAAAGCGAATATCAGAAATTGAAAATGAATATAAAGTTCAAACTGCAGCAGTTCATCAAGAATATGATTCTCAAATTTTAACAATTGAAAGTGAAATTGAAACTTTTGCAGAGCAATTAGCAGAATTTGATAACGTAAAAGTTGAATCTGCCAGAAAACAAGAAAAAGCATTTGAAGCAGAACGTCAAATCTATGAAATGGAAAAATTAAAAATCAAAAATGATTATGAACTTCGTATTAATGATTTGAATCCTTCGATGTCAGATATGCAAAAAAAACATGATGAAGAATTAAGAAATTCAATTAAACAATTAAATACTGTTCATAAAACGGAACTTTCAACTTA
>JAGARY010000135.1 GCA_017622055.1 Treponema sp.
TCAAAGAAAGTTTATCTTCTTCTGCTGCACCGTCTAAGAATTCTTGGAATACTTTTGGACCAAATGCAAGGCTCAAAACAGCTCCACCAACACCAGAAGTAGAAGAATATCTACCACCAATGTAATCATCCATATAGAAAGCAGCCATATAATCTGGGTTGTGTGCCAATGGAGAAGTTTCTGAAGTAACTGCAATCATATGTTTAGAAGCATCACAACCAGCTTTTTTAATAAAATCTTTTACAAAAGATTCGTTTGTTAAAGTTTCCAATGTTGTTCCAGATTTTGAAACTAAAATGAAAATTGTTTTAGAAATATCTAATCCTTTTACAACCCCTGCAGCATCGTCTGGATCAACGTTAGAAATAAAACGAGCTTCCATTTTGAAAGAATCGTTCTTTTTTGCCCAGTTTTCTAAAGCCAAATACATTGCTCTTGGTCCTAAATCTGAACCACCAATACCAATTTGACAAACTGTTGTATATTTTTCGCCTTTTTCGTTCAAAAGTTTTCCAGAATGAACATCATTTGCAAAATCTGCAATGCGTTTTACTTCATTAATATAGAATTCACGTTTATTAACACCATCAGCCATAACATCATTTCCAAGCTGACCACGTGTCAATTGATGAAGAACCATTCTTTTTTCACCAGTATTAATAACTTCACCATTCAAAAGAGCTTCATATTTTTCTACAAGTTGTTGTTCTTCAGCAAGTTCAGAAAGTGTTTTTAAAATTTGAGCATTTACTTGTTTTGCAGCATAGTTGAATTTTAAATTTCCACCCATTGGAATACAATATTCGTTAATACGATTTACAGCATTTGAACCACTTAATTCATCTGCAACAGAAACCATTCCTTTTAATGACATCAACTTTTTCCAAGAAGAAAGTTTGTCTGAATTTGACCAATTAATCATAATTACTCCAAAATCCTAGGGCAAAATCTCACCCTAATTTCTCACATTTATTACATAATGATTTGCAACGCAATCATAAATTACCAAAAATTATACAAGATTTAACCGATTGATACAATGATGTGAAGTATCAAAAGATTTTTTTTCAAACATCGCAACTTACCTCAAAACAAAAAATTATTCACATATATCAAATTAATTTAAAACTAAAAGAAAATCCTACTTGACAAATTTTTTAAGTGTAATAAAATTAAATGTATGGATTTGAAAACAGTATTAACAACAGACACAGTTAACCTTCATTTGAAAGGAACTACTAAAGAAGAAATTGTAGACGAAATGCTTGATGTATTATTTAAAGCAGGCAAAGTAACAGATAAAAACGCAGCTCGTGAATGTGTATTAGATCGTGAAAGAAAAATGTCTACAGGTATGAAACACGGAATTGCTATTCCACACGGAAAAACAGACACAGTAACAGATTTAGTTGCTTGTATTGGTATTTCTGACAACCCAGTTGATTTTGATTCATTGGATCAAGAACCATGTAGAATTTTCATTATGACACTTTCTCCTGTAAACAAAACAGGTCCACACCTTCAGTTCTTGGCAGAAGTAAGTTTACTCTTCAAGAGCCCAGAAAAACGTCAAGAAATTTTGAATACTCAAGATAAAGCAGAAGTAATTAGAATTCTTACAGAATAAAATTTATTTCTTTTTTAGAGATATTTTGAAAATCAATATGTAAACGGTGGTTCTAGCCAATTATAATTTTATAGTTGACTTCCCACCGTTATTTTTTTATAAATACGTTCGGTCAAGGGACACGACCTTCAAGCCCTTGACTCGGCCGTTTTTTAATTTTTATATAAACTCTAAATCAAAAATGTGCAGGTAAAAAATGAAATTAGAACCTTTATTCGTAGCAAAAGAAAACAAATTATACAAAATTGAAGATAATTCATTAGTAAATATTGAAGAATTAAAAAGAATTGAACTTCCTTGGTCAAAAGTTGAACTTGAAGAAGAATCTTACAATGAAGAATTATTAGCAAATCTTCGGGAAGAATTAAAAAGTTTGGAAAATCAAAATATTTTCGCTATATTAATTCCAGTGGTAGATAAAGCTTTAGAAACACCAGAACAATTTGAACTTTTTATTAATGCATGCAATCACACTGCTAGAAGAGTTAAAGATTGTGTAAGTGTTGTTGGTTTTGAACTTCCACAAGAAATTACAAAACAAGGTTTTGCAGAAGATTCTATTTTTCAAAACTTTGTTGATGTTTTATCTAAAAAACATGCTCAATATGTTTACTTCTCTAAACAGAACAACCTTCCATCAGAGTTAGTTCAACTGTAATAAACGTCATTACTTGCAAAATATTACATCGTTTTCAAACCAACTTCAAATATTTTGCAAATTTTCACAACTTTTCTGTAATTTTACGCAAAATTCTCTTGTAATCTTTTAGTGAATGTGTTATTTTCATTTAGGAAAACAAGAGGATAAGATTTTTTATGGATGCAAAAACAGAAAAAAATTACAGACCTTCATTTTATTTGTCTCTAACTTTTGGATTGCTTATTACAGCCATTTCATTAATTGTTTATCTTATTTTCCCAACAACTGAACCGACACAAACAATTGAAGCAAATACAAATGTTTCTGTAATCGAAGAAACAGAAGAAGAAATTACAGCATCATTCAAAGAATATTTTGCAGAAGCTTCTCTTGATATTTTGAATGAAGATGTTGATAAATCTTTAAGTCTTTATAGAAATACATTATCTCGTGGTGCTGTTGAATGGTTTTACTTTCAAATCACTGGTGATAAAGATGTTACACAGGCAATTTTAACTGAAGCAGATAAAAACGATATTCCACTTTCTTTGGCTTTTTCTTTAGCCCATGCAGAAAGCGGATATAACGTAAATGCTGTTAATAAAAACTCTAACACAACAACTGATAGAGGTTTATTTCAGTTAAATAGCAATACATTCCAAAATCTTACAGAAGCTGATTTTTTTGATCCTTATGTAAGTGCAAAGTATGGTATGTCACATTTAAGATTCTGCATTAACACTGCTGGAAATGAAGTTTCGGCTTTAGCAATGTACAATGCTGGAACTGGTCGTGTACGTTCAAACAGAACTCCACAAGTTACTTTGAACTACATTGGAAAAATTGTTTCATATCAGAAAATGCTTGAAGAGCTTTTTAATAAGCAAGTAGCCGATTTTTACGACACTCAGTTACACCCAGCAATTGCTGTTGCTTATACAAAAGATATAAATTATTAAATTATTTTTTTTCATTTTTCAAAGTCGTTGACTTTGAGCAAACCTCCTAATTTGAACAGAGCCGTTTTCCTAGTTTTTCGGCTCTGTTTTTTTTAACTTTTAAACTTACTTTTCACAAATACAAAAAAATGATATTATATCACTACATTTCATTATTAGTTTTTATAGGAGGTTACCGCTATGGTACCAGTATTAATTAAAGATTTGCTTTCTTCTAAACCAGAAGGGCAACAAGTAAAAGTTTGTGGTTGGGTTCGTACAGTTCGTGACTCAAAAGGTTTAGTTTTTATTCAAGTAAACGATGGAAGCTGCTTTTCAAACATTCAGCTTACTTTTGACCGCAATAATCCTTCTAATAATGCAAATGTAAATAATATTGAAGAAACTCTTAAAAAATTGAACACTGGAGCTAGCGTTCGTGCAATTGGTGCTTTAATTGAAAGTCCTGCTAGTGGTCAAACTGTTGAAGTTACTCTTGAAGATATTGAATGCCTTGGAACTTGTAATCCAGAAGAATATCCATTGCAAAAAAACAAAATGTCTATGGAATATTTGCGCGAAAATGCTCACTTGCGTGCAAGAACAAACACTTTTGGTGCAGTTTACCGCGTTCGTAACCAAATGGCATTTGCAGTTCACTCGTTCTTCCAAGAAAGAGGTTTCCAATACATGAACGCTCCAGAAATTACATGTTCAGACTGTGAAGGTGCTGGAGAAATGTTCCAGGTAACAACTTTGAGCCTAGAAAAAATTGCAGAAATGGGTGTAAAAGCTGGAATTGGTGGAATGAAAATTGAAGACGCTCACAAAATTGTAGATTATAGCAAAGATTTCTTTGGAAAAAAAGCTAGTCTTACAGTATCTGGTCAATTGGAAGCAGAAACAATGGCTACAGCATTGAGCCGCGTTTACACATTTGGTCCAACATTCCGTGCAGAAAATTCAAACACACCTCGTCACCTTGCGGAATTCTGGATGATTGAACCAGAAATGGCCTTCTACGACTTAGACGACAACATGGACATTCAAGAAGACTTTGTAAAACATCTTTTGAACTGGGCTTTAACA
>JAGARY010000136.1 GCA_017622055.1 Treponema sp.
ATATACCGTCCCAAACAGAAGTTGCTTTATCGTTATGAGAATATAGGTCGTATTGTGTGCCAAAATCAATAATTAATTTTTGAACATTAGAATTATCTGTAAAGGTTTGTGTTGTTCTTGAAATTGATTTTTTATCTTTGCTTAAAGTTACTGTGTATGAATCTGCATTTTCAATTTTGTATTCCCCAAGTCCACCAACTGCTGTTACTGTAAATTTTTCGGCGTGAATAACATTAGCTTGGTATTCCATTTTTACTTCAAATGTATATTTTTTACCTTTTTCTACTAATGGATAAATCATTTCCCAAGATTCATAAGTAGATTCAGGAAGTGAATAATCTTCTCTATACATTGTGATTCCGTTCGTAATGTCTTGGATACTGATTACACATTTTGCAGTTGTTTCTGGTATATTACTTAAAAGTGAACCTGTAAACTTAATTCCTTCTTCTGTTGGTGTACAAGTAAATTTATTTTGAGCATCTGGATTATTAGTAGAATTATCTCCTCTTAACATGACAATGGTCGAAGAACTTGTTGTAAGTGTTGCAATTGCATCTGTATCTACTACATTATATCTAACAATAAGTGAAACATTTCCAATAGCTTTTTCTGTTAGGGTAATAGTTTTTTCAATAGAAACTTCTTCTCCTGCAGGAATACTTTCAATTATTGTGTCTGGTGAAAGGTCTTTCCATGTATTTACGTATGTTGAACAGTCTGCAAATGCTATCCGTAAATTTTTTATTTCAATATCTGAAGTGAATGTCCAATTTAATTTGAATTTATCTCCAGCATCTGGAAGCCATAGTTTGTCTGTGAGCGGTATATCAATTTGATAATTTTCAGCAAATTTATTTCTATCTATTGTTATACTTTTTGAAATAAAGTCGTCCAATTCGTCATAATATTTAATAAAATCATCCTTATTACCAGTTCCGTCAATTATTCCGTCCTTTCCAGCACCGGCTAGTAAACTCCAAGTTGTTCCGTCCCAAATATATGAACAACCATCTGTTGTGTTGAAATACGCCCAATTTATTTCTGGATTTTCTGGTGCAGTTTCAAAGTTTCCTTTCCATACTAACGATGATTGTATCCATTCAGAAGAAAGTATAGTCGCTGTTTCAATAACGGTAACTTCTCCAGCTTTTACTTCTACGTTTTCTTTGATAATTTGAGTTTCTTCCCCTTTTTGTACACAAAGAACATAGCCTGCATTGGCTGGAATATTTGAAATTTCATATTTCCCATCAGCTGCAACTTTTGAAACAAAAGATGTTCCTGCTATAAAAACATCTAATCCTAAAACTTCGTCTGTAGTGCCATTAAGAGTAACGCTACCTTGTACTGAACCTGTTGTAATATCGGTTGCAACGTTATTCTGGCATCCTAAAAAAAATGATGACAGCAAAAGCGTTGCCGCCATTAAAAACAAACTAATTTTTTTCATTTTTTCCTTTCCTTTTAATTAGATTTATTCATACACTTAATTAAGTGTATGACATTTTATTTTACACCTTAAAAAGCGAGTTAGCAAGAAAATAACGCTTTATTAAGTATAATGAAAAAATGAGTTTTGCTGAAAATCTAAAAGAAATGCTAGATTCAAAAGATATTGAAATAAAAGAACTTGCTCACGGAACAGGAATTAGTAAAAATACCATTGATAATTATTTATCGGGGCAAAAATCTATTCCAAACGCGGAAAATGCTGTTAAAATTGCAAAGTTCCTTGGGACTACAGTTGAATTTCTTGTGGAAGGTAGCGACTCAAATTATAAAAAACAAAATAATGATTTTGCACAGTTGATTTTTAATTTGAATCATTTAAAAAAAGAAGATTTTGAAGCAATAAACAAGATTATAAAATCTCTTTCTGGTGTTTAATTCTTGATGACCTTCTTTAGTCTTTTTTAAATTCCTTCAATAACATTTCCAAAACTTTTGTTTCCCGTTGAAACATTCCATTGTAAAATTCATCATTTTGTTTTTCTCCATGATTATGGTTTTTATTCACCTTTATAGCATCTTCTATAGAAACAAATTCAAGTGTAAAACGTTCTTCATCTTCGTAATTATCTAATTTTTGACTTTGAACTTGGTCTTCCACATCGCAAAAATAATAAAAATTGTCTTGTACAAATGTGTCGCCATAATCTCCTTTTTGAATTCTGTGAACCATTCCAAACTCTTTTATAGAAGAAGAAATTACAATAAGTCCAGTTTCTTCTTTTACTTCCCGAATTAACGTGGCATGATGATTTTCATTTTTTTCGCAGCCGCCACCAGGGAACTTGTAATAATCATATTTTAAACTGTGAACAAGAGCAATTTTTCCTTCCTTTAAAATAATTCCCCGAACAGAAGGCCGCTCAAAGCGTGGAGCATTTTTGTCATAATTTTTTAAGTCAATTTCAAAAAGCATTTTCATAAGTTTATTCTACCATCCAATTTTTTTTCTGTCATTAAGCTAATAACTTAATTTATTTAATAAAAATGAATGTTGTTTTTTTTAATTTACTAATGTATATTTTTTATAGATTAATGGGAGTAGTTTTTATGGTAGCATTAAAAGCGTATTATGACGGAAAAGGTTTTATTCCTTTGTCTGATTTAAAATTCAAACCAAAGCAAACAGCAATTATTGTTATTGAAGATGAAACTTCAGAGCCTAAAAAAACTTCATGTAAAGGAATTGCAAATTCTTATGCAAAAAAAGAGTTAATTCAGTTAGAAGACGAAACAATTTCTTCTGCTTTTTCTGGAGAATAAAATGACTCTTATAGATACAAATGTTATTTTGCGTTATTTACTAAATGATATTCCCGAGCAAGCTGATAAAGCGGAATCTGTAATAAAAACTGGTGCGTTTACTTTGCCAGAAATAAAATTCTAAATGAACATATTTTTTCTTTTGATAAAAAGTTAAATAATAAATTGAATTAATTTTGTATTCTACCACCCAACTTTTTTTCTGTCATTAAGCTAATAACTTAATTTATTTTTGTAAAAAATCTTTTAAGATGTTGTATAATATGTGTATGGGAATTGAAGACTTTTTACCTTGTGATAATGAAAAAATAAACGAACTTTTACATTTTACTGCGGAAGTTGATAAAATGACTTCGGTGATGCGACGCACTATGTTGATTGATGGTTCTAGGCGGGAAAATGATGCGGAACATTCTTGGCATATTGCTTTGATGGCTATGCTTTTTAAAGATTATGCTCCAGAAGGAACTGATATTGGCCGTTCGGTGCAAATGTGTATTGTTCACGATTTGATTGAAATTTACGCGGGAGACACTTTTGCTTATGATTTGGGGGCAAATGAAGATAAGCATGAACGTGAATTGGCGGCAGCAGATAAACTTTTTTCACAAATTCCAGTACATCTTGGAAAAGAATTTAGAAATCTTTGGGAAGAATTTGATGCAATGGAAACGCTAGATGCAAAATATGCGGCTTGTATGGATAGAATTCAGCCATATTTGCACAATACTTTGACAAATGGTCACACTTGGAAAGAAGGTCATCCATCTGTTGAGCAAGTTTACAAAAGAATTGGAATTGTAAAAGAAGTTATTCCAGATTTGTGGCCTTGGGTTGAAAAAAATATTCAAAACGCGGTAGCAAAAGGGTGGTTGAAAGAATAAATCTCTAATTTTTCTAATTTAGTTTGTTTAAAATAGTTTTTGTTATAAGAAAAATAATTGCTGATAATAGGAGTATTCCTGCAAAGATATATAAGTAGTCCATTTTTTGGAGTATAAAAGCAACAATTGCTGCAATGTCTATTAAAATGAATAGAATTGTATACGTTATGGATGTTGCTTTTGTGTTTATTAAAATATTTCTTTCATCGTTGGCTTCTATTTGAGTTTTTGATTTGTATTTTTCATCTTTGTAGATTTTAATATTTCGTATTATGTTGAGCAATGCAACACCTACTCCACCTGAGACAAATCCAACATATAAAGATAAATTTTGCTTGTTTATTTGAGAAATTGCTATTCCAATAAATAAAAGAATTAATGATAAATTTATTGTTATGTGTAGTATGAATTGTTGTTTGTCTGATTTCATATTTTCCTCTCACTTGTTAAATTTTTTTATTTGACGTTTCTTCAAAAATAAAAACATCTTCAATTTTAAGATTAAAAAACTTGCTTATTTTGTAAGCCAAAAAAATTGACGGATTATATTTTCCATTTTCAAGGGAACTAATTGTTTGTCTACTTACTTCCA
>JAGARY010000137.1 GCA_017622055.1 Treponema sp.
AAGAACTTCGGAGAATCCATTGACCTATATGGCATGATTTTTTCATGATCCAAGAATATTAGAGTGGTAAATTGCCGAAAATCTTTCCTAATTTTTATACTTGACAGATTGCACAACATATTAGAATTATGAATTATGAATGGACTGCCACGACCTAAGGTCTCGCAGTGACATTGATGTTGTCATTGCGAGGAGCTCGTAAGAGCGACGTGGCAATCCAGAAAGGGAACAATGAAATAGAAAGCCACACGGATTTGTTCGCAACTAACGTTGCTCATCTTATATATTAGCGAAGACCGTTAGGGCTGAGCAAATCCGTGTGGGAAAAATGAGGAAAAAATGAACAAAGAAATTATTGAAAATTTGACAAAAGAACAGTGGTCGGAAGTTTTAATTGAAGCGTTGCCTTATTTTAAGCAATGGGTTGGAAAAGTTGTTGTTGTAAAATATGGCGGAAACGCTATGCTCAACGAAGAACTTAAAGAAGCTGTAATGGAAGACATTGTTCTATTAAATACAATTGGAATTAAAGTTGTTTTGGTTCATGGTGGTGGACCAGAAATCAATAATATGTTGGATCGTGTTGGAAAAGAAAGCAAATTTGTAGATGGTTTGCGTTACACTGATGCCGAAACAATGGAAATTGTTCAAATGGTTTTAACTGGAAAATTGAACAAAGAAATTGTTGGAATTCTTTTGCAAAAAGGTGGTCGGGCTGTTGGGCTTTCTGGTGTAGATTCGGGGCTTTTGCGTGCTGTAAAAACAGAAAAAGATTTGGGATTTGTTGGTGAAGTTACTCATGTAAATCCTGAAATATTGTCTTCCTTGTTAGCAGAAGATTTTATTCCTGTAGTTTCTACAGTTGCTCTTGGGGAACAAGGTGATAATTCTCGCTACAATATTAATGCCGACACAGCTGCTGCAAAAATTGCCGTTGCTTTGCGTGCCGAAAAATTTGTTCAGCTTACAAATGTTCCTGGTGTTTTGCGTGATGTAAACGATCCTTCAACACTTATTAAAAGAATTGAAAAAACTGCAATTGGTTCTTTAAAGGCCACTGGAATTATTAGCTCTGGAATGATTCCAAAAATTGACTGTTGTCTTACAGCGTTGGAAGGAGGCGTTCCTCGTACACACATTATTGACGGGCGCGTTCCTCACAGTTTACTCATAGAAATGTTTAGCGACCGCGGTATTGGTACAATGATTTATTAGGAAAAGGGGATTCATGTAGTCCCCTTAAAATGTAATTTTTTTCTTTAATGTCGTCATTGAAACTACACATTTTTTTTGATAAACTACTTTTATGACCAAAAAAGCAATTGTTCATGTTGAAAATACAGACAATTTGGTGGATTTTGCCCGATATTTAGTTTCCTCAGATTGGACAATCCTTAGTGCCAATAAAACTCAAGAGTTTTTGGAAAAGGAAAAAATTCCTGTTATTAAAGAATCTGCTTTGGTAGAAAATAATCAATACTACATAGAAACTTGCAATCTTGTTCAGGACGTTTTGAATACAAAATTACCTGTAGAAGATTCTCCAGTGGAATCTGAATCTCCAAATATTTTTTTGGTTTGTATGAATCTTGTTCCTACTTACAAAAAGCTCAATTCTGAACAAGAAATTTTAAAATCTCAAAAACCAATCAACTATTTTCATTCAATTTTAATAAAAAATGCAGTTTATAATTTTGAAAATGTTTTGGTTGTTACAGATCCTGAAGATTACAAAGAAGTTTTAATTCAATTGCGAATTGGAAAAATTAAATCAGACTTTAGATATTATTTGGCAGCAAAAGCTTTGAATATGTTATCTGCTTATGAAAATGGTCTTGCTTTTTCTATTCTAAATGGCAAGTTTTATAATGAGCATTTTATGAAATATTTTGGTGCACCATATAAAAAATATATGAACTTAAAACACGGTGCAAACAAGCAACAAAAAGCTAGCGTTTATAGTTTTCTTGAAAATGGAAGTCACGACCAAATTAAAATTGAAAAAATCCAAGGGAAAGAATTTACTTTTCCTATAATTGAAGATTTGTCTTTTGCTTGGGAACAAATTAGTTTTTTATTTACAAAATTAAAAAATCAAATGGTTGTAAAAAGTAAAAACTGTGATGGTTATGAATTTACAACACATTTTACACCTTTATTAGGAACCGTTTTTACAATTGCTGTTAAAAATAGAATTATCTTAGGTGGGGCTCTTTCTTCCAATGTTTTAGATTCTTTTAATAAAACCTTATCTTATGACACAAATCTTGTAAAAGGTGCAGTAATTGCTTGTAGTTCTGTTATTGATGAAGATGCTGCAAAAGAAATGGTAAAAGGTGATTTTGAAGCAATTGTTGCCCCTGCATTTACAACAGAAGCAAAACAAATCCTTTCTGCAAATAGAAATATTAGATTAATTCCAAATGCCCAAATTTCGGTTGAAGATATTGATTTAAAATTGATTTTGGGCGGATTGCTTATTCAAACAAAAGAAAGCATTTTATTTGATAAATGGCATGTTAAAACAAAAAATAGACCTTCACAGTATAAAATTGATGAAATGGCATTTGGAATGATGCTTGTAATGAACTCAAAGTCTTATTCTGTGGCGTTAATTAAAGAAAATGCCATTGTTAGTTTGTCTCAATCTTGTACATCTTGTGTAAAGGCCATAAAAAATGCTTTGATTGACGCAAAGGAATTGGTAGAACGAAAGTCTCAATCAGAAAATTTTGTAAATGATGGAATGATTGCCGATATTATGGTTTCTGACTCTCCAATTCCATTTTGTGATGCAACACGAGAATTAATTGAAAATGGAGTTACTGCAATAATTCAGCCAGGTGGTACAGAAAATGATGATGAATTTATTCAGTATTGTGATGAACGTGGTATTGTAATGATTTTTACAGGAATGTCCCATTTAACTAGTTAGTTATAGAAAAAATTGAAATATATTTAAATATTTTTATAAAAGGAATTTTACATTATGTTGTTTTACTTAGGTGAATACTTAAAAGAATTTTTTGGTCCTGCACGTCTTTTTCAATCTTATACAGTATTAATTGCAATTGCTTTATATTTGGGCTTTTTCTTATCTAGAAAATTAATTCCAAAATTTTATAATAAATTACCTCACGACAGAGGTCGAGAATTTGCAATTAAAGAAACTTCAGATGCAGCAAAAGGTAAACCAACTGGTTCTGGAATTGTTTTTATTACTATTTTTGTTGTCCTTTGTTTTTTGTTAATTCCTTTTTCTTTGTTCCGTTCATTAATTTTGATTTTAACTTGGCTTACAATGCTCACTGGCTATCTTGATGACAGAAGTGTAACAAGTTGGGGAGAATATCTAAAAGGTTTGTTAGATTTGTTGATTAGTGTGGCAGCTTCTGTTGTTTTGTATTATGGCTTAAAAAACACATCTGCAGATGGTGTTGTGTCTTTTTGGCTTCCTTTTGTTTCTCATACAATCCAAGTGAATCCAGTGGTGTATGTTGTAATTTCTACAATTATGTTGTGGGCTTCAATTAATACAACAAACTGTACAGATGGTGTTGATGGACTTTCTGCAACTTTAGGTTTAATTGCGTTGATTACTTTAGGTGTAATTTTTTATTTTATTTTGGGTCACGTTGGAATTTCTTCATATTTGCTTGTTCCTCATTTTTCTGGTGGTGCAAATTGGGCTGTAATGATTTTTGCACTTGCAGGCGTTTTGATGGGATACTTATGGCACAATGCATTTCCAAGTGCTTGTTTAATGGGCGATGCTGGTAGCCGCGCTTTAGGATTTTTTATTGGTGTTTGTGTTATGGTTAGTGGAAATCCATTCTTAATTTTGGCAACTTCTTCAATCATTTTTGTAAATGGTGGAATGGGACTTTTAAAAGTATTTTTGTTAAGATTTTTTAAGATTAAGATTTTTGAAAATATTCGATTTCCGTTGCATGATCACATGCGAAAAAATAGAGGATGGTCTCCAACACAAGTTTTATTAAAATTTATGATTATTCAATTGTTAATTACTTGTGTTCTTGTTGGAATTTTGTTCAAAATTAGATAGTTCAATATTTGAAAATTTGCAAGAATCAAAATCTTGGATTATAATTAAAAAATGCACGATAAATTAAAATCTGCAAATTACAAAAATTATTTATCTTCTGGTCAAATTATTAATATTGCAAGTAGGATGCTTTTTGAATTAAATCCTAAACTTGTAGAACACAATGTTAGAACTGCTTACATTGCATTTTCAATTTTTCAAAATTATAAGATGCCAGAGGAATGTACATTACAAAATTTAGTTGTTCTTTCTCTTTTTCATACGGTGGGGTTTTATCGACCTGATTTTTTTGTATATTCGGAATCTTCAGAAACTTTAGATCTTTTTTCAGATGAAGATATCATAAAAGATAAATACGTTTTTGGCAGTTTTTATTTACAATGCATGACCCATCTAAAAAAAGCCGCAAAAGCTCTTGAAAAATTTGATCAAGATTATATTCCTGGTGAAAGTGAAAAATCTTATATTGCAGCCTATAGAGAATTGATTTATTTTTCTGCAAGAATGTCTTCTTTTTATGAAGAAAATAATTTTTTCCCTGATGATATTTTGGCGGTGGCTCCGAATAATTTTAATCCAAAAATTGTTTCTGTTTTTGAAAAACTTAATAAAGATGGTGTAATTTTAAATCAATTAAGAACAGATAGTTACAAATCTTATATTGCAAACATTATTAATGCACTTGAGTTTTCTGATGAAGTAAATCAGAAAATGCAAAAAGTTTTAGTTTATTTTCTTGATTTTAAAAGCACATCAACTTTTAAACACGCAATTAATACTGCTTGTTATGCTTTATCTTTAGGAGTTCGGGCAGGTTTGTCGGAAGAAGAACTTCAAGTTTTGTATACAAGTGCAATTCTTCACGATATTGGAAAAATTTCAATTCCAGAAAAAATCTTAGAAACTCCAAAAAAATTAACTGATGAAGAATTTTTAATAATGAAAATGCATGTAAAATATTCTAAAGAAATTATTCAAGAATATGTTTCTTCTGAAGTTGTAGAAGCGGTTTACAGGCATCACGAAAAATTAAACGGAAAAGGATATCCACAAGGACTTTCTGCAGAAGATTTAACTTCTGTGCAAAAAATTATTACTGTTGCTGATATTTTAAGTGCTCTTTTAGATAGTCGCAGTTATAAACACGGATATTCAAAAGAACAAACTTTTAAAATTCTTACAGAAATGACTTATGAAGGCGAAATTGACCCTTGGATAACTGAATTTGTAATTACAGATTTTGATGAAATTTTGCAAGAACTTTCATTATTGCAGCAAGACTTCAAAGCCGATTACAATGTTGTTGTTTCAAAAATCAATGATTACGTCTTTATGAAACAATTTAAATCTGATGATTCTGAAGATTTTGTTGAAGAAGAACTTGAAGAGTTGGAAGAATTAGAAGAACTTGAGTTGGCAGAATAGTTTTTTAGTTTGATTTATATAAAAATCTCATAAAATTATCATTCCATTGCTTTTTATCTATTTTCTTATTATAGTAATAAAACTCAAGGATTTTTGGAATTATTATGAAAGAAATTACATTTAAAACAAAAGGCGTTTGTGCTCGTTCAATTACTTTTTCAAAAGATGATGATGGAAAAATCTACAACATTAGTTTTGAAGGTGGTTGCAACGGAAACTTAAAAGCAATTTCTAAATTATGCGACGGAATGCAAGCAGAAGAAATTGTGCAAAAATTAAAAGGAAATACTTGTGGTTTTAAAAGCACAAGCTGTGCAGATCAATTAGCACAAGCAGTTTTAGAAAACTAAAATAAATCGTAATTAAATAAAGAGGTAAAAATATATGGCATTAGAATGTGGAATCGTTGGATTACCAAACGTAGGAAAATCAACAATATTTTCGGCTTTAACAGCAGCTCCAGCGGCAGCAGAAAACTTTCCGTTTTGTACAATTGACCCAAACATTGGAATTGTAGACTTACCAGACGAAAGACTAGATTTTTTGGCAAGTATTCATAACCCAAAAAAGAAAACTCCAGCAACAGTAAAATTTGTTGATATTGCAGGTTTGATTAAAGGTGCTAGCCAAGGTGAAGGTCTTGGAAACAAATTCTTAGCAAATATTCGTGAATGTGCAATTATTGCTCACGTTGTAAGATGTTTTGATAATCCAGATATTATGCACGTTCGTGACAATGCCAACGTAGAAGCGGCAATTGACCCAGAATCTGACATTTTAACAATCAACTGGGAACTTTGTCAGGCAGACTTAGACACAATTGAAAAACGCCAAGACAAAGTTACAAGACAAATTCGTTCTTTGGGAAAAGAAGAAGAAAAAAAACTTGCTCCTTGGACAAGTGCAGTTGCAAAAATTAAACCACTTTTGTTAGACGGAAAATGTGCTCGCACAGCAGATTTAACAGACGACGAAAAAGCTGCAATTTACGATATGTTCTTACTTACAATGAAACCAACTCTTTATGTTGCAAACGTTGATGAAGATACAATTACAAATGGAACAAATGAATATGTAGAAGTTGTAAAAAAATATGCAGCAGAAGAAAAAAGCGAAGTAGTTGTAATTTGTGGAAAATTTGAAGCAGATTTAGCAGAAATTACAGAAGAAGCAGACAGAAAAGATTTTATGGAAAGTGTTGGACTTGAAGAATCTGGATTGGCTGTTTTGGCAAGAAAAGCTTATCACTTAATGGGATACAGAACTTTCTTTACTGGTGGACCAGATGAATGTCGTGCTTGGACAATTCGTAATGGGGACAAAGCTCCACAAGCGGCTGGTGTTATTCACACAGACTTTGAAAAAGGATTTATTAAAGCTGAAGCATACACAATTGAAGATTTACGTCAATACAAAGACGAAGCCAGCATAAAAGCAGCTGGAAAATATCGTCAGGAAGGCAAAGAATACGTTGTTCAAGACGGTGATGTTTTGTTCTTTAAGTTTAATGTATAAAAAAAGGGCTGTTCATTTTTGAACAGCCCCGTTTTTTTAATATCCATCGCTCATTTCGCGGTTTAGGTCTTTTTTGCAAAGTTCATCGTAAACTAAACTTCGTTTGCGAAGTTCTTCTTTTCGTTCTTTTGGGAATGGCATATTACGCCAGAAAATTCCACGAACATCTTTATCAAGGCGTTGAACACCTTCAGATTCTTTTGTCATCCACAAAATGTAATCTTCAATAAAGAATTCTTTTAAATCACCTTTAAGTTTAAGTTGTTCAATGTGCTGGTAATATTGACCAGTAATTCCTTCTTCCATCCAATAGTAAGAAGCTTTTTCTTTTGCAACTTGCCATCGTAAATCTGCAATTGCAGTTAATACAGCAATTCTTAAATCTTTTGGATACATTGGAATTACAATGCGTCCACGGCTTGTAACTCTGTTGTAGCGATCAAATGGTTCCCAACAAAAACCTCTGTCGCCGTAAGTTGGAACAAGCA
Organism: Treponema sp.; assembly: GCA_017622055.1. GTDB lineage: Bacteria > Spirochaetota > Spirochaetia > Treponematales > Treponemataceae > Treponema_D. The sequence goes on from JAGARY010000137.1 coordinate 7,495, forward strand.
AAACGTAAGGAACAATTCTGTTTGGAATGTTTTTATGAATACGGTGGAAACATCCTGGGTCAATAGATTCAATCCAACGCAAAACTTCAATTACATTTTCTCTAGTTCCAGTTCCTTTTTCTGTACAATGATAAAATTCTCTTGTAAAAATTGGGAATTGATTTCCACGTCGACCAACAGTCATTTTTGCCATTTGACGAACTGTTTCATATTCAATGCGAACTGCTTCTGTATCATTAGTTTGGCTTTGTTGTCCACCACCATTTTCTTCCAATTTGTATTTTACGCTATCATAAGCACCTTTTGCTTCTCTGTACTCATTAAGGGCTTTTGTAAGTTCTTTATCAACCTTTGAAAGTCTGTGCAAATGATCTGTAATTTCTGAAAAAACTCTTCTTTGCATTTCTGTTAAAGGTTCAGTGTGTGGTGGTAAATCTAAAATTTTATTATGTTCACACAAAGTTTCAATTCTGTTTTTTAACTCAAGCTCAAGCATAGAACGTTCATTTTCTTTCATGTTCAAAATATTTTCTGAACTTTGAAGTTTTCCAGAATTTTTTGATTGCAATTGCATTAAGCGAGATTGTTCAGCAAGATTAACTTCTTCTGCAGTCATATTTGCCATACGTTTTGGCTGACGTTTTTCATCTGTCATAGAATTTGTCATTCTTCCAGAAGAAATTTCTTTGAACCATTCGTCCATATACAGAACAGGTTCTTGAGATGTGTTATCTATAAAAATTTTTGAAAAGAATTCTTTTTGTTCAGTTTTAAATAAAGAAGGAAGCAAAACTCCAAAACGAATAAGCATTCGTTTTGGCATTGGTAAATTTACATTTCCAGATTTTCCAACCATACCACGCAAAAGTTCCCAATAAACAGTAACAATTTGTTGTCTAAATACTGCTCTGTCTTTAGGATCTTTTGTTGTTAAATATTTTGACATAATTTGGTGAACACGTTGAGAAGAATTGTTTTCACCAGTTAAGGCAGTCTTGTAGTAACTTGTATCATTAAAATGATTGTAAGGAACATCGCTAACAAGTTTATCAATTGGAGTGAAGCCCTTTGCCGATAAATCAACACGGTGAATAGATTTTGGACCAGAATCTTCTTTGTCATCTTGAAAAATTGATTTTTTTGAAAAATTCGAAGTGTCAATATCAACAGATTCAATACTTTCTAAATCAATTTCTTCCATTGCGTCGTTTTCTGCGTTGGCAAGAAGTTTTGCAATTTCAGGATCTAATTCGTCGTTCATAAGTACTCCCATGATTACTTGTTTAGATTACTCAATTATATCACAGATACAAGGATTTTCAATAAATATTAGTCTCGAATACAATCAATATTTGCTTTTCCTCCTGGTACAAAAGGAAGAACATTTTCTTCGCTGCTAACGCTACATTTTACAAAGCAAGGTTTGTTTTTGCGGTTTGCATCAAAAGCTTTTTTGTACCATTCAGAATCAGAATCGGCATCAACAACTTCAATTCCAAAACCTTTTGCAATTGCAAGCAAATCTGGATTTACGCCAAAAATACTTGCACTATAATTTTTTTCAAAAAGATATTTTTGTTGTTGGTATACCATTCCTAAAGTTCCGTTTTGGAAAACTATTACAGTTACCGCAAGATTTTGTTCAGCCAAAGTTGCAAGTTCCTGAATGTTCATCATAATTGAACCATCGCCACTAAAACAAACAATGCGTTTTTCTGGATTTGCCAATGCGGCACCAATTGCTGCAGGAAGTCCAAAGCCCATTGTTCCAAGGCTACCCGAAGTTAAAAAACTTCTAGGCTTTTCAACAGGATAATATTGAGCCGCCCACATTTGATGCTGACCAACATCAGTTGTAACAATCAAATTGTCTGCTGCAATTCCAGCTTTTTCTGCCAAAGCAGGAACATCATTTATAAAAGTTCTAGGATTAATGCAACTGTTTTCAAAACGTCCACATTCCAAAGAGTCTGTTTTTTTCATTAAATCTTGAATTTCTTTAAGCCATTTTGCATTTGCACAAATCTTCTTTTCAAAAACTAATTGAGCTAAAATTGAAAAAACAGATTCAACATCTGCAACAATAGAAACATTTGTAGAAACAATTTTATCAACTTCTGCGGCATCAATATCAATATGAATAATTTTTGCATTAGGACAAAATTCTTTTACAATTCCTGTGGCTCTGTCATCAAAACGAACCCCAGCGGCAATTACTAAATCTGAATCATGAATTGCAACGTTAGCTGCGTAAGAACCGTGCATCCCAAGCATGCCAACAAAATATTCAGCAGAACGAGGGGCACAACCAAGTCCCATTAAACTAGTTACAATTGGAAGTGTATATTGAGAAGTAAATTTTTCAATTTCTTTGGCTGCTTCAAAAGAATTACATCCACCACCACAATATAAAACTGGTTTTTTAGCGTTTGCAAGCAAAGTTGCAATTTCTTCACATTTTTTTGATAATTCTTCTGTAGTTGCGTGATATTTTGATTTACATTTACAATTTTTTGCATTTTCAACAATTTTTTCAAAATAATCATCTGCAACTTCACATTCTGCAAGTTGAATATCACGAGGAACATCAATTAAAACTGGACCCGGACGGCCTTCGCAAGCAATTCTAAATGCTTCTGGAATTGCAGTTAAAAGTTCGCTGGCAGATTTTACCATTACGCTGTGTTTTGTAATTGGGAACGAAAGCCCAAATGTGTCTGCTTCTTGAAAAGCGTCTGTTCCAAGCAAATAAGTGTTTACCTGTCCTGTAATTGCAATAATTGGAACCGAATCGCAGCGAGCGTCGGCAATGGCTGTTAAAAGATTCATAGCACCAGGACCACTTGTTGCCATACAAACAGCAGGTTTTCCTGTGGAACGAGCCATTCCCTGAGCAATAAATCCAGCAGCTTGTTCCTGGCGCACAAGGACGTGCTTGATTGTAGATTTATTTAATTCGTCGTAAAGAGGCAAAATTGAACCACCAGGAATTCCTGCAACTTGTTCAATTCCAAATGCTTTTAAAGATTCTACAATGATTTGTGCACCAGTTTTTTTCATAACTTTTCTTCCTTTGTTTTTATATTGGGGCGTGCTTACAGGGCAACACCTATAAAAAAAGCTCTTTGGTTTCCCAAAGAGCCCTTATTTTATAATTACAGTTTAATCACAAAATATATAACAACTCTTAGGGGCAATTAAGCCTTAACCACGAGAACTGTTACAATTTTGACTAAACTAGAAAATTTCATACCAATAT
>JAGARY010000138.1 GCA_017622055.1 Treponema sp.
AAATTACCTCTAAATAAAAACGATTTTAAGGGCATCCCTTGTATGTAAATAATAATATAATAAGAAAAATATAGTGTCAATATGACAAAATGTGAAAAAATGTCATTTTTCTAAAATAACGCAAAATTTATTTGTTATTATTTTAAAAATCCGTATGGATCATTATATTTTTCAACTAATCTGTTTTGTTCTTGAATCATACTTTGTTTTGTTGGCAACCAAGGATATCTGAATCTTAATTTTTCAGTTGAATTAATAATGTTTGTATCATTTTTTTTCAACATATCAAAATAATCTTGTTTGAATTCTTGGCTATTAATTCTAAGTGGAGTTTCTTCTGTATCAATGTCTGTTACAAACCATCGATCATTTTTGTAAGTTAATGTTGCTGTTTCTTCAATGTATTTTACAAAAATGTCGTTGTGTTCGCCTTCTGTGTAAACTAAATAATATTGTGCTCTATGAATTGATTTGGAACCTTTTTCCAATTTTATTCCTTTTTCTTCTGTAATTGGAAGTGGTTTATCTTTGTTTTTGTACATTTTTACATCTAAATCTGTAGGTTCACCGTCAATTGAAAGATTTGTTATGCCGTAAATGCCAGTTTTTGCTTCTTTTTCTGGAGTTGTAGACCAAAATAGCCATTCTTCCATTGTTTGAAAGCCTTGATCTTGATAATAACTTTGTCTTTGCTTGCTAATAACATAAATTTGGCTAATTGAATCGCTGTAGCCCCGCATTTCCTTTCCTCTAGAAAAATCTCCAACTACAACTGTGTCTTTGTTATTAATTCCCCAGTAAAATCCTTCTAATGTTTGTGTAGAAGTTAATCCCTTTGATGTGTAATTATCTTGGGAAGTTTTGTACATACTGTTCCCAATAATTCCAAGAGTTAATAAAACACAACAAATGATAATGATTGTAGCTTTATTTCTGCGTAAAAGTCGTTTTGTTTTTACGTATGAATGCATCTTTTTTAAATAAGCTGTAGATTTTTCTTCAAATTCTTCATTTGATATTTTTGATTTTAATGATGTTGATTTAAAACTATATAAAAGTGAAAGTGGAAATTCTGGTGTTGGTGTTAAATCTTCACTTGATTTTCCTTTTTGTTTTTTTCCAGGAATTGAAACTACGTTTGCGTTTAATTTTAATCCTTTATTTATTTCTTTTGTTAATTCTTGATTAATTCCGTTAATGCATAAGTCAATTGGTAAAAAGTTGTGATCTAAAATATCTGCGTTATAAATTAATGTATCACTTGATTCGTATGGAAATCTTCCTGTTAGCATTTTGTATGCGATTACCGCTCTGTTAAAACAGATTGCAGGAAGACCTTTTAATGTTAGATTTAGCCAGCAACCTTGAATTGTTGCATATTCCATTGGAGAAAGCCCTCCAACTGAATATTTATAAAGATTTTCTGGCAAAAATAAGACTTTTGTTTTTTCTTTATTAATTTCTAAAATAATTCCTTCGCTTCCGTTTAAAGGAATTGAAGAATTTTCTGTTGCTACTTGTGTTAAAATTGAACAAATAATATATCCTGCTTCAAACATTGTGTCTTTATCTTCTTTTGATGAAGATTCTTTGCCAGCGTCTTCTAAAATTTGTTCAAAAGTTTTTGCGTTTTTTCCTAAAGGATTTTTGCCACAATAAAAAACAAATCTGTCTGAATTGTTTTCAACTTCAAAAGATTTAATATCAGAAAAGTTCCATGTAGAAAATTCAAATTCATATTTGCCATCTTCATAAGATTTACATTCAGCCAAAACTCCAGTTTGGGATATAATGTCGTTGTAATTTGTTTTTCCAAATGCAAGTTCTGTCATGCAAGAATTTAATCTGATTTCATCTTTTAAAATTGATACAATATTCATTTTTGTTATCCTTAGTTATAAAAATTGGTTCGAAAAACCTTTGGAAATTGTCGTATAATATCCTCGGAACAAGTCCGAGGATATTAATTAATTTAGGGTTTTGTACAAACCCTAAAAACGGACGAGTCAAGGCCTTTAGAAAAGAGTGCCTTGACCGGACGTATTAAACTTCCAAAACAAAACTATCTTTTTCCATCTGGATTATACATATATTTGAAATAGTCCATATTTGTGCTGTATGTAGCAGGGTAGTCTTTTAAGTTGTTTTTGTATGATTCCATACTTTTCCAGAAAGCGTAGAATTCTGGATCTTTGTTGTAAGCGGCAGCGTAAATTGCAGCGGCTTCTGCGTCGGCATTACCTTTTATCTCTTCTGATTTTCTGTATGCTTCAGATGCAATTG
>JAGARY010000139.1 GCA_017622055.1 Treponema sp.
AAGAGATATTTCATGTTCAGAAAGAAAATTTGTAATTGTAGTTACTAAATCTGAGTCTTCAAGAAAGTTTGGATTAGAAATTAAAAAATGTTCCAAATCTTGTAAAAGTGATACTGCTTGATGAATTAGCATTGAGGCAATAAAAGTTAAAGGTCCAATCATTAATATTAAAGTGCCAACAGCAAATCCACCTGCACGAAGATAGTTTTTTATATTATAAAATTTCTTATTAGGATTTAATTTTCTATGGGCTTTTCTATAAAGAGGTTTAATTAATACATAAAGCAATGCAGTCCATAAGAAAACTGTTGAATATGGTTTTAACATTGCAATAATTACAACAAATAAAAGTGTGAATATGCCAAATAAAAAGATTTTTTGTAAAGTGATTTTGTTATCCATTGTGTTTTTCAAAATATTTTTTTAAGCATTCAAAAGTTGTATCACTAATGTCGTGTTCAATTTTGCATGCATCTGCAGCAGCAGTTTCTTTATCTACCCCAATATGTTCAAGCATAGAAGTGATGACTGTGTGACGTTCATATATTCTTTCGGCAATTTCTTTTCCTTTTTCTTCCAAAAATATTGAACCATCTTCATCTATGCGAACATAATGCTCTCTTTCTAAATTATGAATTGTTACGCTTACAGAAGGTCTTGAAAACCCCATTGATTTTGCAATATCAATGGAACGCACTTTGCCTTTTTGAGAAAGTACATAAATTGTTTCTAAATACATTTCTGCAGATTCGCGTATTGTCATAAATAACTCCAATAAGTATATAATATAAAGTATACCGCATTTGATATAAAAAGAAAATAAGAAAAAAAAATAGGTTTATTTTAAACTCTTTGACTTTGAATAAATTGGGGATTTTGTTGATAAGCTCACAGTCGAGTCGTGTCTGTCAAAGTGCGGTTGTGCTGCTAAAGAAAAGATTGTATCAAAATTGTTTTCGCTTTGCTCAACAATTTTGAAGTACGCAGACACAAATGCACTTTGCATCCCCGCTCTCCTTTACGCTTATCAACACACTTCATCTGTCAAAGTGTTTAAATAAACCAAGAGCGACAGAAGGATGAATCAGTGTCCACTTGGAGCTACACACTCCTAATCCTTTTTTTAATGTAAATACAATGAAAAGTGATTTGCACCAAATATTCACGCTACCGTCAGCCTCGTCCACAATGGTTTGTTTAAACACTATTGAAAAATAAATTGGAGTTGAGACGCGGGAAGGAAAGCGAATCTGAAAAGTGCGCCGAACTTTGTTTGTCAAATGGTGGCAGCGTAGCGAACCATTTGACCTAAATCATAATTCCTTAAAAGTTCGATAGCATCTTTTACAGTTCGCTTGACTGGGAGCGTCTCAACGTCCTTATAGTTTTTTTATCAAATAGCGATTAAAATAAACCTCCCTATAACAAAAACTTTTAAATTTCAAACTTGAAAAATGCACATTGTTTTAGTATATTGTCAAATATGAGTATTTATAATAACGAAGAAAAAGACAAAAAAAATGAAAATCAAAATCCTTTGTCAGAAAAATTCTTAAAAACAAGACAAATTATTTTAACTGGTGAAGTAAACAAAGAATTGGCAGAATCTATTGCAGCTCAATTGTTAATTTTAGATTCTGATGATTCAAAAAGCCCAATTTATATGTACATCGATTCTCCTGGTGGAGACGTTGACGCTGGCTTTGCAATTTTTGATATGATTCGCTTTGTTCAAGCACCTGTTTATTTAATTGGTATGGGATTAATTGCTTCTGCTGCCTCGTTAATTTTGCTTTCTGTTCCAAAAGAAAGAAGATTAGGTTTGCCAAATAGTCGTTATTTAATTCACCAACCATTAGGACAATATGAAGGTGTTGCAACTGATATTGAAATTTTTGCAAAAGATATGGAAAAAACTCGTGCGAAAATTAATAAAATTATTGCAGAAGCAACAGGAACAAGTTTAGAACAAGTTACAAAAGATACAGAAAGAGATTGTTGGTTAGATTCGGACGAAGCTATAAAATACGGATTGATTAATTCTGTTATTGAAAAACGTTCTGATTTGCCAAAATAAAAAATATGTTTTTTGCTTTAACAGATAGTTTATCTCAAGAAATTATTAATGCTTTAGAAAATCAGGAAAAACAATTTCTGGTTGACGCAAAAAATTGTTCTCTTATAGAAAAAAACGATTCTGTTAAAGCAGATGATGAAAATTTTTATGAAATTCCAAAATGGACTTCTGCAGATGGATTTGCATTACGAGAAAGTTTTGTTTCAAAAGTATATTCTCCTATTGCTAAAGAAGAACTGAATGAAGTTTTGCATTCTGGAAGGGGGGTATTTAAGAATTTTAAAAATTGTATAAAAAGTTATCCAGAAATTGAAAAAAAATGGCACAGTTTTAAGAATAAGTCATTTTTAACTTTTATCAATGACTGGTACAATGATTTACGAGAAGTGTGGGGCTTAGAAAAATTAGATCAATTATCAGAAATTGAAGAAAATTTGGTTTATGATGATTTTTCATTTTTTGAAATTGATTCAGATTTTAATAAAAACGAAATTTTACCCCAAGTGATTGAGATTATAAAAGATGATTGTCAAGATTATTCTGATGAAGTAACTATGGCACTTTGTGAATTGTGGAAAAAATCTTTTGTTTCTAACAATACAAATCAAATTGGTTTTATGTGTCGAAGTAATTCGGATGATTTTGCAGGTTTTATTTTAGCTGATTCTGTTTCCGAAAATCAAAAGAAAACTATGGTAATTAATAGTTTTTTTGTTTCAACAAAATTTAGAGGTTTAGGAATTGGTTCAGAATTATTATCTCTATGTCTTTCAAAATTAAAAGAAACTGAAAAATCTTGGATTTTAATTCCAAATTTATTTACACCAGAAAAAATTGAACCCTTATTATTTAGAATGGGATTTGAAAAAATAGGTTCTGGTTACGCTGCAAAGTTGCAGTAATTTTACACATTTTTACACGTATAGTGAAAATTTTATTATTTTTATTTTAAGGAGCATACGATGGCATATAATCGTGATTTTGAAGTAATCGAAGAACAAGTTGCAAAATATTTAGAATCAACTGTAAACAGAGTAAAAAATGAAGAAGATGTTGATGTTCTTGCAAGTTTAAACAAATTATTTAAAAAGAATGTACCACTTTCTTTAAGAAAATATGTGGCTGCATATTTCTTAAAAGAAATTTTAAAACATAGCCATTCTTACGGAAAAGCTATGAGATATAACAATTCAAAAAAATCAAATCCAAAAGTAAAACATGAATATAAAACTGTTGAAAAAACAGAAGAACAAGTTGCAGAAGTTCGTGTTCACCACGAAAGAGTTCAAATTCCAGAGGATGAAGCAACTTCAATTTTTGTAAGCATTGGAAAAAATAGAAGAGTTTTTCCAAGAGATTTAGTTGGACTTTTAATTGCTGTTGGCGGACTTGAACGTGATAGAATTGGTGATATTAAAGTTTTGGCAAACTATTCTTTTGTTCAACTTTACGCAAATGATGCTCAAACAGCAATTGATAAATTAAACGGTTATGATTATCGTGGACGTAAACTTGCAGTAAGTTTTTCACGCCAAAAATCTGATGATGATTTAGTTGATGATTCAGACGTAAACGAAACTGCAGAAGATCAATATTCTGAAGAAGATGCAGAAATGTCTGCAGAAGATGCAGCAGCTTATGCAGCAGCAGAAAAAGCCGCTTCAGATAAAGAACCATTTGGTTTAAACTAAGGTGCAAAATTGGAAGATATTCACGTAATTAGAACAGGTCTTTTGGCTGTAAATACTTTAATTGTTCCAATTGGTAAAGAAACTCCTAAAAAAGTATTTGTTGTAGATCCTGCAACAAGTGATTTTTCAAGAGATACAAATAAAGTTGTTGAATATCTTCAAAAAAATAAATTGGAATGTGTTGGAATTTTGCTTACTCACACTCATTTTGATCACATAATGGGTGTGAAAGTAATTAAAGACGCGTTCCCAAATGCTAAAATTGTAGTTCATAGGGCAGAAGCTTCTGAAATTAATGATGCTCCAGGAAAAATGAACTGCGATATTTTATCTCTTTTTCAGATGGAACCTTTAATCCGCTCACTTTCAAATCTTCCAAGAGCCGATATCCTTCTTGAAGATAATTATAATCTTTCGGTTTTATGTGATTCAAATTCTTCAGAAAGGGAAGAAATCATTTTTCTAAAAAAATGCCTTGAACAATGGAAAGTTATTCACACTCCAGGCCATTCCCCAGGTTCTGTTTGCTATTACAACGAAGAAATGCAATTTTTAATTTCTGGTGATACTCTTTTTGATTATGGCGGATACGGCAGAACAGATATGACTGGCGGAGATGAATTATTACTCAGAAAAAGTTTGAATAAACTTGGTCAAATTATAAAAAAAGGAACAAAAGTTTACCCTGGTCACGATTCCTTTGGTTTTTCATTTTAATAATTATTTTTTGTGTTCGTAAATTACAGTTTCCCCAATATAGGCGAAGGTACAACATGCCAAAATGTATTCAATTTCTGATGATTGCTCTGGTGTAATTGGTGTAATTCCTACAATTTTTGCAAATCTAAAAACATCACCACCAATAATCCTTTGGATAATTACTGGAACTCCAAACTGGTTTATAAAAAGTCTTTCTATAACTTTTTGAATTTTACATAAAATAAAAGCTGAGTTAATTTGTTTTTCTGATAGTGATTTATATGCTCGTTTTGGATTTACAATTCCATCAATTACAAGTAATCCTGTTTTATTTTGTAAAGAATTTTCAAAATTAGATTCGCAAAATTTAATAAAACTGTTTTCAACTTTATTTTCTGTTGATGTCATAACTTTTTGTTTTTGAAAAGACTGTGTAGAATCGTTCATTTTGTTTTGGTTGTTCATTTTTGTTTCCGATTTGTTGGATTAATTTTTTTGAGATTCCGCATATTTGAATATAATAAAATCCAATTTCAAATGGAAATAAAAAATAAATTGTATTTATCATTATTTCTTTTAGTGCTATCATTAATTTGAAAATCGAAAAGCAAAAATTTATGAAAATTACAGTTCTTGTTGAAAATACAATTTCAGAAAATCCTAACGTGAAAAATCTTTCTCTACAAGCTGAACACGGATTAAGTTTGCACATTCAAACTGAATTTGACTCTAAGAATAATTATCAAATTCTTTTTGATATGGGGCAGTCAAATCTTTTTCAAAAAAATGCAAATCTTTTAGGAGTGAACTTAGAATCTGTTGATTTTGCAGTTTTATCTCATGGTCATTATGATCACGGCGGACTTTCTTCTTCAGATTCCGCACAAAATGGACTTTTTGCTTTTTCTAAAATTAATCAAACTTCGCCAATTTATATAAATCAAAATGCTTTTTCACAAAATTACAATGGAAGCAAAAAATATATTGGTTTAGATCAATCACTTTTGCAAAATGATGAACTAAAATCTCGCTTTGTTTTTACTAAAGATAAAACTCAAATTACAGAAGATATTTTGCTTTTTTCTTGCAATGATTATCCAAAAATTGTTCCCACAAATCCTTATGGATTAATGCAACTTAAAAATGGAAATTTTATTCCAGATAATTTTAATCATGAGCATTATCTTTTAATTCAAGAAAACAAAAAGAAAATTTTAATAAGCGGATGTTCCCATAAAGGAATTTTGAACATTGTAGAATGGTTTAAGCCAGATTTTTTAATAGGAGGTTTTCATTTTAAGTCTATTGATGTGGAAAATCCTTTGGAAAAGCAACAATTAATTGATTTCGGAAAAAAACTTTCTTCCTATAATACAATTTTTTTTACTTGTCATTGCACAGGAACTAGTCAATTTGAAATTCTAAAACCAATTATGAAAGAAAAACTTGAATATATTGGAACTGGCGATTCAATTGAGATTTAACACTGTCCAAAGATATCTTTTATTTTATTAACTTCTACTATATAATAATTATATGAACATTGTTGTAAACTTTTCAAATCCTTTTGTAATCATTTTTTTTGTTGGAACAATTTTAAGTTTTTTAATTAATCACTTTTTAGAATTTATTGATTACAAAGCCAGAAAAACAAACGGTGGAAAATTACCTGCGGAATTACAAGATATTTCTTTGGCAGTGGAAACTTTTGATACAAAAAAATTAAAATCAATTTGCGATTACGAAAATGCAAAATATTTTTTATGGATTCCTTCTTCAATTTGCTCATTAATTTTGTCAA
>JAGARY010000140.1 GCA_017622055.1 Treponema sp.
GATGAAGAAGATTTAGAAGAAGATGACTTTTTTAGTGCAGAAATTGGTCCAGGTGATGAAGAACTTCTTTTTGTATCAAATTCTTTAGCTTCTGAATCTATCCAAACTTTGGGGCATAACAATATTCAAAATGAAACTACGGAAAAAAATCCACAGGAGGAAAATATGGATACAACAAATGAAATGGATTCAATCTTTGAAGACATAATGAATGAAGAAAGAAAACGAACAGAAGTAAATGAAAATATTGGAGTTAGTGAAAAAGAATCACTTGTTTTAACAGAAATGATGGAAGTTATGAAAGATGCTCCAGCTTCTGCAAATGACGGTGCAAAAGTTACTCTAGAAGAATTGGAAAAACTTTCTGTAGTAAATGAACAAAACGCAACAGAACACAATGATGTTGTTGATTATACAAAACTTGATTCAAAAACTACAAGTTTAATTGAAGTTGCCGAATTTAGCAAAGTTTATAATTTTGATCCAACTGGTGATGTTCCAGATAATCCTGAATTATTTGTAATTGCAGAATCTACAACTGTAAACGAAGAAGGAAATCAAGATTTTTCTAAAAAACTTACTGCTTGTTGTAAAAAAATTGCAGAAATTCAAGCATTTAGAAGAGTTGTTATGTTGTGTGGACTTCCTTTAGATAACGAAGAATTTGTTCACTTCTATTATCCATTTATGGCTAAGAAAAATGTTATTTTAGCTTGTGATGCCACATCTCCAACAACTTTATCTGATTACGGAAAAACTGTTTGTGAACAGTCAAGAATTAGTCTTGATAGAGATGAATTAAATAATCAACGTAAACGTGTAAATATTAAAAATGATACATTAATTAAACTTGTAATTAGAGATATAAAATAAAATTAAAAATAGGAATTTAATATGAAAAGTGATAACGCAAAAAAAGGTGTTGCTAGAGCACCTCATCGTTCGTTGTTTTATGCAATGGGCTACACAGACGAAGAATTAGAAAGACCTTTAGTTGGTGTTTGTTGTGCTAAAAATGAAATTATTCCAGGGCACATTGAATTAGACAGAATTGCAGAAGCTGTAAAAGCTGGTATTAGAATGGCAGGAGGAACTCCAATTGAATTTCCTGCTATTGGTGTGTGTGATGGAATTGCAATGGGCCACGAAGGTATGAAATATTCTCTTGTTACTCGTGAACTTATTGCCGATTCAATTGAGTGTGTTACAAAAGCTCATCAATTTGATGCGTTAGTTATGATTCCAAACTGTGATAAAATTGTTCCTGGCATGTTGATGGCGGCTGCTCGTCTTGATTTGCCAACAATTTTTGTAAGTGGCGGACCAATGATGCCAGGTCATCTTCCTGGAAATGATACAACTAATCCTTATTCTGGTAGAAATCTTTCTTTAACAGATATGTTTGAAACTGTTGGTGCTGTTTCTAGAGGAAAAATTACAGAAGCACAGTTGCGTGAAATGGAACAAATTGCTTGTCCTGGATGTGGAGCGTGTTCTGGAATGTTCACTGCAAATTCTATGAACTGTTTAACAGAAGCAATTGGTCTTGGACTTCCTGGAAACGGAACAATTCCAGCTGTTTCTGGAAAACGCATTGCTCTTGCAAAACATGCTGGAATGAAAGTTATGGAACTTTATGAAAAAGGCATTACAGCAAGATGTATGCTTAAAGAAGCGAATTTCCGCAACGCTTTAGCTGCTGATATGGCACTTGGTTGTTCAAGTAATACAATTTTGCACGTTCCTGCAATTGCTCACGAAGCTGGTTTTGAATTGAACCTTCAAATGATAAATGAAATTTCTAATAAAACGCCAAACCTTTGTCATTTAGCTCCTGCAGGACATACTTTTATGTGCCAACTTGATGATGCAGGTGGTGTTCAAGCGGTAATTAAAGAGCTTTCAAAGAAAAATCTTTTTGATACAAGCGTAATGACTGTTACAGGAAAAACTGTTGCAGAAAATATAAAATCTGTTTGTAACCGAGATGAAAATGTAATTCGTCCAATTGAAAATCCTTTTAGCGACAACGGCGGAATTGCAATTTTATTTGGAAACCTTGCACCAAATGGAACTGTTGTAAAACGTTCGGCTTGTGCAAAAGAACTTATGAATCACACTGGCCCTGCCAGAGTTTTTGATGACGAAAGCGATGCAATGGACGCTGTAAATAAATGCCAAATCAATCCTGGTGATGTAGTTGTTATTCGTTATGAAGGACCAAAAGGCGGTCCTGGAATGAGAGAAATGCTTGCAGTTACAGCTGCACTTGCAGGGCAGGGGCTTGATAAAGATGTTGCTTTAATTACAGATGGTCGTTTTAGTGGGGCAACTAGAGGTGCTTCTTTGGGACACTGTTCTCCAGAAGCGGCTGTTGGTGGACCAATTGCCCTTGTTGAAGAAGGGGATTTAATTGAACTTGATATAAACAATTATAAAATTACCCTCAAAGTTAGTGATGAAGAACTAGAAAAACGCCGTGCTGCTTGGAAAGCCCCAGAACCAAAAGTTACAACAGGCTACCTTGCTCGCTACGCAAAATTAGTAAGTTCAGCAGACAAAGGTGCAATTTTAGAATAGAGTAGCTTTGCGAGTTTTGCTTTAGCAAAACTCGCAAAGCACGGGTAAGCGTGCGACCTGATAAAGGTGCAATTTTAGAATAGATTTTTTATTATTCCCATTTTTTTATAAAGTTTGTGCAATTTTGTAAACATTGTCGCCGGCACGTTCAATGTGTCGTACCAAATCGATATAATGAAGTTCAGATTTTACATCTTTTCCATTTTCAATTCTTTGGCGAGCAAGTTTTTTAAGTTGTTTTTTTGTTGTATCAATGCTTTCTTCCATTTTTACAGAAAGTCGTTTTTCTTCTGAAGAAAGTGTGTAAGAAAGTCCAAAACTTAAATGCTGACTGATGTAATCAAAAAATTCTTTTACTTGGTCTACAAACGGCAAAAGTTTTTCATAAGAAGATGATTTTTTCTGGTCGCTTGTTAGAATGTATTTTTGTAAAACATGAATAATTGAAGCACATTCGTCACTTAAATCTTCAATTTCTGCTGTAATTTGAATTAGTTTGCTAATTTTTGCTTTATTATGTTCACTTACATCATTCATTTGGTAACAATTCATCAAAAAGTCAGAAATTGCTTCGTTCATTTGGTCAATATAATCTTCTTGTTCTAAAACTTGAGAAGAAATATTTTCTATTGAGTTCAAATACGTCCGGTCAAGGGACACTTCGTTCAAGCCCTTGACTCGGCCGTTTTTAGGATTTGTAATAAACCCTAAATCAAAACCTTTTAATGCTGTGTAAATTTCGTCTAACATTGTCATTGTTTTTGCAGACATTAACGCAATTTCTTTTTCTATTTGTAAAATGTAACTGTCTATTGTGTAGCGATTTTGTGTAATGATTAATGGAAGTTTGTATTTTTTTTCTACTTGTGATTTTGGTTCTTTTATTAATTTTGAAACTAACATTGCAATTTGATTTACAAATGGTAAAAAGATGAGTGTTGAGCAAGTATTAAAAACTGTGTGAAGCATAGCAATGTGATTTGTTATGTTTGATTCTGGTGTACCTGGAACAATTAAATCTACAAGTGAAAGAAATGGATTAAAACAAATTATTGCAATTATTGTTCCACAAATGTTGAATCCTACGTGAACGGCTGCTGCTCGTTTTGCGTTTGTGCTTGCCCCAATTGAAGATAAAAC
>JAGARY010000141.1 GCA_017622055.1 Treponema sp.
CTGTTAAAGATTCTTTTACATTCAATAAAATTTCATTTGAAACTTCGTTTGGAGCCGGTTTCTGACTAATTTTTGGCAAATCACTTTCTGGCCACCAAATAAACCAACCGCCATCTACTTCAATATCTTGGGCTTTGTTTGATTCAGGTAAAGTTACAACGTCTTCGGCATCATACCAAACTTGGAGGTAATGTTTTCCTGTTGCATACTGGCTACCCCCCCCCACTAAGATATCATGAGTAATTTCAAAAACTGGAGAATAATCATTTGAAGTAGAATTTGGAACTTCGCAAACTAAATTCCCACTTTCATCTTTTATTTTAATTGAAACAGAACCTGGTTTTATTCCCATTTCATCATTAAATGCTGAATGAATTGAAAAAGCCACGTTTTGAGCAGCATCTTTATTTTCTGGTAAATCTAAATCAAGTTCTTTTAATTCTTCCAAAGGCTTTAAGGCATACTGAATTCCATTAAGTTTTCTATTTATGTACCAAGATTTTCCAACTGGGGCTTCATCATCTACCAAAAGTGTAACAACTCTTGAAGATTTTACGTTATAGTTTCCAGCTTCATCAGTAGCAACGAATTTTATATATGCAATACCTGTTGTTTCAAAAGTGAAATCAAATTGAAAAGAATCACCAGATAAAGTTGTGGAAGATAATGGCTGAAAATCAACATCATTGTTCCATTTTATTTCTGCATTAACAGATTCAACTTTTACGTTATCTGTTGCGGTTCCAAAAAAGGAGACTGTTTTCTTACAATATACACCGCCACCAAAATGAGAACTATCTACTTCTGTAGAACCACTTTGCATTTTTGTTAAAGTAATAATAGGAGCTTCTAAGTCAACTTCCTTACCTAATCCAATTTGGCAAGAAATCAAAAACGCAAAAAAAATTGCTAATGGACAAACATAAAATATAACTTTTTTCATAAAAAACCTCTTTCCTCTTTTTTCAACAAATCGCATGTATGCAAAATAACCCGATTATATTATCAACTACAAAAATCTATTTGTCAAAACAAACATTTTTCTTAGTAAATTTTTAACAAAATTATAATCTTCTAATTGCAAGCATTGTTAAATCATCAGACTGTTCGTCTTCTTGAATATTTTCATAATCTACGTAGTTAGGCAAAGTTTGGTTATCTGTTTTATTAACGGCATAAACAGGATATTCACTAAAGTATTTTTCTAAGAATTCATCAATTTTTCTATCAACTTTAATATATTGATTTTCTTGAGTCTCTGGATTTTTATACATTCTGTATACTTTTTCTATAGAAGCAAGGGCCAAAATTGACTCGCTAACTGTTCCTTCTCCCTTTGAAAAATCAAAGGCCAAAGTTTCTGCAGCATTTGGATTTTGCTCTTTTGTTAAAACAAACTTTTGTTTACTAAATACGCATTCAATAATTTGTTCAATTCTTTCTACACCAAATTCTTCTTTTATATCTTCAGTTTTATACTCAATTTCTTCTTTGTGAGTTTTTGGATTCATTTTTCTAACTTCTACATTTTGTTGCTGCACTTGATACTGTCTATTTCTAATTCTTCTTGTAGATTCTTCAATACCGTCGGTGTAAAGATACAAAACATCACCCTTGTTAAGCTGAGTTTTTTCTATTATAAAGCCACCTTTTATATTTACTAAATCTGAAGAGAAAATTCCTGCAGTTGGTGCAGATGCCAAAGTAATTGTTTTCATTTTTCTTTGATTTCCATCATAAATGTGAACTAAATTATCTCCGGCATTGCACATGTAAAGTTCACCTGTTTTCATATTTAAAAGACAGATGATTAATGTAGCAAATTTTCCTTTTAATCCAAGACTTTCAATAAAATCATTAATTTGTTCTACAAGTTTATTAAAATTAATTCCGTTTTTTTGATATGACCAATTGCTAAAGTAGCGACGGAAAATTGTAGCAACAACTGTCATAATAATTGCAGCAGGAATTCCGTGACCAGAAGCATCGCATTTAATTGCAACAAACCATTGGTTATCTAAGCGTTTGTAGTCAAAATAGTCACCAGAAACTCCAGATTCACCTTCGTAATAACCAAAACATTCTACATCATTATCTTTGTATTCTGCGTAAGTTTTTTTATTGTTAAAACCTGCATCAACCAATGGCAAAAATGCTTTTTGAACCGCTTTACCGTCTAAGGCAAGAGATTCTTCTTCGGCAACGGCAATCATATCGTGAACCATATTGTTAAGAGAATCGCCTAAGTGGCCAATTTCATCTTTTGATTTAATTTTTACGTCCTTGCCCCGTAAATCTAATTTATTTTTTGTACGACCAACTAAATTTACATGACTTTCCAATTTTTTAATTGGTTTTACAAGAATTGACGCAAAGAAATAGGCTCCTATTCCACCACCAATAACAGCAATCAACGCAATCATACCACACAAAATAATAATAACTTTAATTTCGTTATCAAGATTTTGAATTAATTCTTTTGTTGAAAGTTCTGCAATTACAACACAATGCAAATAATTTTCAGAAGCTCCCTGACGATACAAAACTGGATGATAAAAAATGTAATCCATTTGATTGCGGTCTAATTTGTCTGTGTCAAAATATGGATATGAACCACTATATTTTTCTGCAATTTGTTCAAGTTTTGAATCTAAATTATTTCGCAAATCTCTTGAAATTTCAGAAAGATTTTGCATTTTCAACTGATCTTCTTCTGCTGTGCTTAATGAAAGTTGAGTTGCTTCTTTTGTCAATTCTTCAATCCGTTTTGAAGTTTCTCCTACTAAAACATTGATTTCTTTATCAAGATTTTCAAACTTTTTAAGAATATCAATAACTTTTTCATCTGTTATTTGAGAAACACCATATTCAAAACTATAGTTATCTATTTTTGAGTCAATTTCTTCATCATTTGAAGCCCAAACAAATTTTAAATTTTCACTGCTGTTAGATTGTTCTGGCTGACCAACAATTGTAACATATTTTACTTCGTCCATTGCAGATTTTTGTGAAGGCAAGGCAGAAAGTTCCAAAATATTGCTTGTTGGGAAAAAGTTTTTTGTTCCAGAAGAAATGCTTTTTAGGAGAACTTGCATTTGATTTTGAAGTCCGTCTGCAATTGTTTTTTCTTGAATTTGAATAAAGTTTTTTGCAACTTGAAAAGCAACTGCAATTACAACAATTGTAATAAGCAAAAATGTAAATGCTACGAATTTTCCTTTTACAGTTCTTCCGCTTTTTCTTTTCTTTTCTTTATTAACTAATGGCATAGGTTCTCCTGTAAATATGACATTAACTTCTTTATTTGTTAGTTTATTTTCTTTTAATAAAACAAGATTTGTATACACAACATAAACAGAAATCAATAAGAATAATAAAGCAATTAAAATTAATAATACTCTTACAACTTCAATATTTAGCAAACTGTAATTTTCAATTGCAAAATATTTTTGTGGCACATATTCTGATTCAATTTTTATTGTTCCACTTTGGGTAATTTTTATAATCTTGTTACTAAAGTAAACGCCTCTGTCTGTGTGATGTAATCCAATTTTGTAATTACCTTCTTGAACATCTGTTTCCACAATAACTTGAGTAATTTTTGAGTCAGAATTTACTTTAAATTGATTATTTGCCAATTCCAAAGTA
>JAGARY010000142.1 GCA_017622055.1 Treponema sp.
GCTAAAATATTTCTTGGATATATATTAAAATTTTTAAACTTGGAGTTATTATGACAAATACAGAAATTACACAATTCAAAGGAAAAGTTTATTTCTTAAACTTTTTTATTTATGTAGCACCAGTTATTTTTTTGATTATACAAGTTTTGTTTACTGGAATTTTTACTTTTAAACAAGTATTAACTTTTGCTACAAGGATTCCGTTTATTGCATTTCTCTTTATTTCAATAGCTATTCCTTCTTTACTATACCTTTATGCAAGAAAAACATTTGAATCCTACGATGGTTCAGAAGAATCAATAATAAAAACAAACAAAGTTGCTTTGTTATATCCCAAACTGTCGCTAATTTCACCTATTCTTTTGAATTTAATACTTCCTCCTTTATGTTTATTAGATCAACCAATTAACACAATAATTATTATTATGTTGCAAAGTTTTGGAAGTGTTTGTTTAACAAGCCTTTTATTTTATATAAAGTTTCTTCAATCTTTTGAAGCTTATTTATGTTGGCTACCATTACGCAAAGAATATACCTCTATGAGCCTAATCGTTAGATCTATACTTGTTGCATTTTTTTGTTCTACTGGTATATTGATTATGTGCATCGTACCTGTTCTCGGCGCAGATTCTAGTGGTAAAACTATTGTTCAAATGGTTTTGCAAAAATCATTACCGCTTGGCTTTTTAGGCGTAATAAGTGCAGGACTTGCCCTTTCTTCGCAGATGGGTGGGGTTTCCCGACGATTATCATTGATAAAAGAAGTAATGGAAAAAGTTACAGCTGGTGACTATTCAATGGAACCATTAGGTGTTCCAAGCCGTGATGAAATGGGTCTTATCGTCAACGACTTAAACCAATTTGTCATTACAACTAAAACTTTGGTAACCAAAATAAAATCTGGAGTAAACATATCTCAAGAAGCCGCTGGAAACTTAGAATTAAACATTAATGCGTCTGACGCACGAGTTCGCCAAGTTGTAAACAGCGTTTCAACTATTAATTCCGAAATGATTAATCAAGCTGCAGGAATAGAAGAAACTCATGCCACCGTTGAACAAATCGCAAATAATATTTCTCGTCTTAATAGCGATATTGAATCCCAAGCATCTAGTGTAACGCAAGCCTCTGCCGCAATAGAACAAATGGTTGAAAATATTCGCTCTGTTACAGATATTCTTGAAAAAAACTCCGTTACAGTTTCAAAACTAGATAATGCGGCTTCGGAAGGTCAAAGAATTGTAGATACAGCGGTTTCTGCTTCTAAAAAAATCTTTGAAGAATCTGTGGGAATGTTAGAAGCAAGTGATGTAATCAAAAAAATTGCGGAACAAACTAATATGTTAGCTATGAACGCAGCCATCGAAGCCGCCCATGCCGGAGACGCAGGAAAAGGGTTTGCTGTTGTTGCCGATGAAATAAGAAAACTTGCAGAAGATTCTAGCAACCAAACCTTAACCATTTCATCTCGCCTTCAAGAGCTAGGTGAATCAATTAACGATGTTTCATCTGCAACACAAGAAGTTTCTAATCTGTTCAATTCAATTTATGAGCTTTCCCAATCTGTTCAAACTCAAGAAACAGTAATCATGAGGGCTATGCAAGAACAATCCGAAGGAAACGAACAAGTTCTAGAAGCTATGCATTCAATAAATGATATTACTGTTTCTGTAAAAGACGGTGCAGCAGTAATGTTACAAGGCAGCACAGAAATCAGCACGGAAATGGGAAAACTTTCCGAGGTAACAACTTCAATTACTCATTCTGTAAAGGAAATGGCAGAAGATTCATCTTTTATAACCGATGCTTTACGAAATGTAAACGACGCAGCAAATAAAAATTCCCAAGTTGTTTCAGATTTGATTAATTCAGTTTCTGCGTTCAAAGTATAACCAAAGAATCACTCAGGAGATATAAATGAGTTTTATCCAGTTTCAAGATGTTTCTTTTGCATATCCTCAAATTCCAGGAGACGTAGATGAACAAGGAAATCCTATTGTTCCTTCTCCAATTTTTGAACATATGAGCGCCCAGCTTCCAGGTGGCTTTATAAGCCTTGTAGGACCAAATGCTTCCGGTAAATCAACCTTAATGCTCTTGGCAGCAGGACGACTTTTACCTCAGCAGGGGAAAATTTTCTTATTAGGCAAAGACACATCTTCTCTTTCAGATGAAGAAAAGCAACAAATTGCATCTTTTATTTATCAAAACATGGAATTTGAAACGGAAGAAACTGTAACTGAACTTTTAAATTTCGTATACAAAAATGGCAATCTTAATAACCAAACAATTTTAATTTTATGTGATACTAAATACTTCACAGAAGAACAAAAAACTGAATTTTCCAACGCAAAAACTCTGATGGAACAAATTGAATCTATCTTTGAACTAAAAGAAATAATGCAATTAAA
>JAGARY010000143.1 GCA_017622055.1 Treponema sp.
AGATTTTGATTCAAGTAAAATGATGGGAAAATACAAACCTATGAATTTAGTTGATCAAGCTTTAGCTGCCATAAATCAATAAATTAAGAAAGTCGACTTGTTCGTTGACTTTTTATGGGAGTTATTATGAAAAAAACATGGGATATATTTTTACTTTTTATATTTATATTTACATTGGGAAGTTGTTCATTTTGTAAAGTAAAGCCAGATAGAGAAGTTTTTAGTAAAATGGATCCCATAGAATGGAAAGATGAATATGTATTTTCTGCAACATGGTATCCATCGCAAATACAAGTTTGGAATAGTAAAACAAATAAACTAGAACATACTTATGAACTATGTACAGACAATGAAAATTGGGTGAACGGTAAATCAAGATATATAGACGTAATGTGTATGTCTGTCATAAATAAGTGCATATGGTTTATTGGATGGGGATGGCAAAGTTCATTAATAAGGTTAGAAGTAGAAACTGGAGAAATGAAATATATAGATTTAGATTTTTCTCCAGAAGAAGTTGTAGCAATTCCAGAAGGAAATAATGGAAAAGGCACAATTGTAGTAGCATCACATGCAGACCCAAGATATGGTGTAAAGGTAAATGTGCTGGATACAGAGGGAAATATTCTAGTAGAGAGTGATATAGAATTTAATCATATAGATATGTATTCTCTTAGGAATTGTTTTTATGAAGATGGAAATTACTATGTACCTTGTTGTGAAGATTATGACAATATAGGTGGAAAATTGGTTAAAACAAAAGTCATAAAACTTGTTGATAAAAAACAGATTTATATCACTGATGTTCCAACAGAAAAAATAATTAATAAACAAACACAAGATAAGTTTTTTTCTGGTGAAATTGAAGAGTTTTCATCTAGTGTATCATTAATGACATGTAAAAATGAAACTAATAGATTTATGGAAATGATTACGATTTATGATACGAATGAAAAAACATGTATAGATGAAAGATTTCTATTTAAAATAAATTCATTAAAAAATTGGGATATAGAATATACGGGAATAAAATTTGCAAAAGAATATTCCAAATCAATGTTTTCAGTTGCAGAATATGAAGATAATATTTTTATAACAGGAAGAGTTTTATGTGATGATCCAGACGGCTTTTCTGGTTTAGAAGTAGGGATGTATCCTGCAGTTGGTGGAGACGAAATTCAAAGATGTAGATTACCAGAAGGAAATCAGCTTTATTGCCATATGACAGAAGATGCAACTTGGTTTAGTAAAAATCTATTTGAATATATAGATCATCCATATCCAGAAAAACCAGAATGGAATACAAATACAACTGCAGGCATATACAAACTTGATTACAAAACAAAGCAAGTTTATGAATTTAATGCAGACGGTAGTTATAAGATATTACCTTGGATTTTGCCATAAAACTGTGATATTGGACGTAGTTGGAATACAATCCCTGGTTCAGTTTGTTCTGCGAAGCGACAAAACAATCCATATACTAACCAAAATTAATTTAAATAACCTTGGTTAATTTAAAACTTCAAAAACCGCGGTTATTTCGTATCAAACAGGGTTGTTTTTTCAACAAAAGCATACAAAAATATTCTCGTTGCAACAAAACATAAAAATCATAAGGAGAAATGATTTATGAAAAAACTAATACCATTTTCATTAATATTTTTTGTTTTTATTCTTTTCTCTTGTAGTTACTCACCAGATGTATATGAGCCATTAGACAATATATATGATGAAGGAATTATATCAAAAACTTCAATGAAGCCATTTGACCATTTGGAAAATCCAATAGTCCTTACTACCGATCATATGCAATATTATGCTCCATTTAAAAACAAAAATCAAGGAATGCATCCTAGAAAAAAAGGAGATGTAATATTTGTATATGATACAAAAAACGAAGAAATATTTGATTGGGTATTTGTGGAACATAGTGGATACAGTTATAGTTGTATTATTTATAAAGTAGGGACACCTGCAAAATATTATTTACCAACAACAGATGAAAATAATTATATATATGAGTTAAATCCACAAACTGGAAAAATTACGAAAGAAAAACATAAGTATACAAACAAAATTTATAGTTGTGATGCACATCAAAATAATAATTATTTTTTTATGGCAAATGAATCAAACGAGGAAGTAGAGTTATATAGTTATAATACAGAAACATCATTAGTTTCACAAAATGTTTTAAAAATCAAAGGAAAAGATTGGGCTCCCTCACGGTTAATTACAGATCCTGATGGTACTTTTTGGCTTATGTATGTAGATGATGCAGATAATTGGTTAGTTCATATCAATCCAAAAAATAATGAAATTATAGAAGAGTATAATATAGCACCAAGAAACGAGGAAACTACTTCTGATCTTTATTCTTCCACTTATGCAACAAAAGATTATGTTTTCTTTAAGGATACTACAAGAATTAAAGATTCGTATTTACATTATTTTGATAAAACAACAGGTAACTGCGAAAAGATTCTTTTGAATATTCCACGAAAATTCAACTATATATGGACCGTTGTAGATGTGGACGGTGTATTGTATGCCATTGCATGTGAAACATTCTGTAAAGTAGAGGGTAGTACAAATGAAGATGATTGGGAACAAAATAGATATATTTTTAAATTGGATATGCAAAATAAAACCGCAACTTATTTATCTAAAGCCGATGTTTGGGGATTAGATTCTCCAATAGTAATTGGTTCAAAAATATATATGATTCATATGAATTCATATTATAGATATTATGACACAGCAACAAATACATGGGGTGAAAAAACAAAATTTGAAATATCAGATAAAATCCTTTCTGATTTAATTGAAGCGGGATATGTAGACGAATAATTGTTTGGAGGAAAAAATGAAAAAGAAGATTATTGTTATTTTTATGTTAGTTGGATTTATTTCTTCAAGTTTTGCAATAACATTAACTACTGGAATAAATTATGAGTTTTCGGGAACAACATCATCAGATGAAAAATATAACGGTCCAGGATTCAATATTGGAGCGTTATTAAATATAGATTTTTTTCATGGATTTGGAATTCAGACTGAACTTTCTACAACGGTGTTTAATTTTAAAATTCAAAAGGACCAATTAGAAATAACAGTTCCATTAAGTATAATAGATGTTCCAATTATGATGTGGTGGAATGGAAAATTTAATTCAATTGGAATAGGTCTTGGCGCAGGAATTAATTTTGGTTTTGTAAATTATAATCCTGTACTACTTAATTTAGGTTTTACTTTTGGTAGTAATGTAATCTTCTATTTTGGAAATCACATAGGCCTTTTAGTTGGTTTTCATGGTGTTTTTGACTTTCCAAAGGGAATTACATTTGAAAATGACTACAATGATACAACAATAGGTTTTAGTTCGTCAGATTGGGTTCGAAATACTCTTTTTGGAAAGGTAGGTATTATATATAGATTTTAAAAACCTTACAAATTCTCCATAAATTTACAAAATTCAGTTGAATTCATTTTTCAAATTCATTAGAATTGTTAAACCTATCTTATAGGAACTTTTATATGTTTATCTTTTCCGGGGTGCTGACCGGAATTAAATATAGGAGAATAGGCGATGCCTACAATAAATCAATTAATTCGTCAGGGTCGTAAGTCAGTTGCTAACAGAACAAAAGCTCCCGCACTTGAGTCCTGTCCACAAAAACGCGGAGTTTGTACTCGCGTTATGACTCAGACACCTAAAAAACCAAACTCGGCATTAAGAAAAATTGCCCGTGTACGTTTATCAAATGGTATTGAAGTTACTGCATATATTCCAGGTATTGGACACAACTTGCAGGAACACTCAGTAGTTTTAATTCGTGGTGGTCGTGTAAAAGACCTTCCTGGTGTACGTTATCATATCATTCGTGGTACAAAAGATACTCTTGGCGTAGAAGACAGAAAACGTGGTCGTTCTAAATACGGTGCTAAGAGACCTAAGGCTTAATGGAGGACTAAGATGGGAAGACATAAGAAATCAATCGAACGTCCATTGATGCCAGACGTTAAATACAATTCAAAAGTTATTTCTAAATTCGTTTGTCGTATGATGTTAGACGGAAAGAAAGAAACTTGTATGAAGATTGTTTACCAAGCTATGGACAATCTTAAAGCAAAAACTGAAAAAGATCCTTTAGAAGTTTTGTTAAAAGCATTAGACAATGTAAAACCAATGGTAGAAGTTAAATCTCGCCGTGTTGGTGGTGCTACATACCAAGTTCCGATGGAGATTCGTGAATCTCGTCGTGAAGCTTTAGCTATGAGATGGATTATTGATGCAGCTCGTAAAAGAAGCGGACACGGAATGGCAGATACACTTGCTTCAGAACTTTTAGATGCTTATAACAACACTGGTTCTGCATATAAGAAACGTGAAGACGTTCATAAAATGGCAGAAGCTAACAAAGCTTTTGCTCACTACAGATGGTAGAATAAGCCTTATTGGCAAATTAAACCTTCTTATAAAAGACTGTCTAATAAGTTTAAATGTTATTGTCGCACTTGATGCGACAATCTCTAAATGCTTTTTAGACAGTCTTTTTTTTATATGCGAAATATTACACGATTTTCATAAATTCCGTCTTTTACTATTGAATTTATTTTTAAAAAATATTATAACTATAATACTACTGTCTTTTAGACAGGAAAAATGGGTTCTTTGAGATGTTTTCAGGCAAATGACTTTGTAAAAGTTGTTTGGTTTTTCCGTAAAGTTAATCGTAGGTGGTTTTCAGGAAATACGACCCGTTTTGCGGTTTTGTTTTATCGTTGGTAAAACAAAGATTTAGTAGCTGTAAGGTTTCAGGGTTTCTGATGGTCGTTCTGACCTAATAAACTTTAGAATACCAGACCAGTTATCAATGTGATAATGATCGGTGGATTCTAGTTAGGGTATTTCGAATAGATGAAATGCTTTTTACTTATCATTACTAGATTTATTATCAAAATTTCAAATATTGTGTCTGCGAATGCAAGTGCTTTTTGGTATAAAAGACATTGTATTCTGGCTTAAAGTGCAACACATAAAAATAAGTATGCCAGATTAAAAAGGAAATTCTGGCAAGGAGAAAAACATGGCTAAGGAGAAGTTTGAAAGAACTAAACCTCACATGAACGTTGGTACTATCGGTCACGTTGACCATGGTAAAACAACAACTTCAGCAGCTATCACAACATATTGTGGAAACAAATATGGTGATAAAGTTCTTAGATATGATGAAATCGATAATGCTCCTGAAGAAAAAGAACGTGGTATTACAATCAATACACGTCACCTTGAATATCAGTCAGACAAACGTCACTATGCACACATCGACTGTCCAGGACATGCTGACTATATCAAAAACATGATTACAGGTGCTGCTCAAATGGACGGTGCTGTTCTTGTAGTAGCTGGTTCTGATGGTATTATGCCTCAAACTCGTGAACACCTTTTACTTGCTCGCCAAGTAGGTGTACCAAAAATCATCGTATTCTTGAACAAAGTTGATATCGCTGACCCAGAACTTCTTGAATTAGTAGAAGAAGAAATGAGAGATACACTTGAAGAATATGGTTTCGAACGTGATACTCCAATCGTAAAAGGTTCTGCTTTCAAAGCATTAAACGAACCAACTCCAGAAAATACAGCTTGTATCGAAGAACTTCTTACAGCTATGGATACATGGTTTGATGATCCAGTTCGTGATGATCAAAAACCATTCTTGATGCCAATCGAAGATATCTTCACAATCTCAGGACGTGGTACTGTAGTAACAGGTAAAATTGAACGTGGTGTTGTAAACATGAACGACGCTGTTCAAATTGTTGGTATTCGCCCAACAGCTGATACAACTGTAACAGGTATCGAAATGTTCCAAAAAACACTTGATCAAGGTATGGCTGGTGATAACGTTGGTATCCTTCTTCGTGGTGTTGATAAAAAAGATGTTGTACGTGGACAAGTTTTGGCAAAACCAAACTCAATTACACCACACACAAAATTCGAAGCTCAACTTTACGTTCTTTCAAAAGAAGAAGGTGGACGTCACTCACCATTCTTCTCTGGATATCGTCCACAGTTCTACTTCAGAACTACAGATATTACAGGAACTATTGATCTTGAAGCTGGAACAGACATGGTTAAACCTGGTGATAACGCAAAAGTTATTGGTACACTTATTCACCCAATCGCTATGGACGAAGGTCTTAAATTAGCTATCCGTGAAGGTGGTCACACAATCGCTTCTGGTCAGGTAGTAAAAATTATTGAATAGTAATTGATATTGCTAGCAAGGGGACTTGAAAAATTAGTCCTCTTGTGGCAATTGGAGGAATTAAGCAAATGGCTAATGGAAAAATCCGTGTTAAGCTTCGTGCATTTGACGTAGAATTGATTGACCAGAGTGCTAAATCTATCGTGCAGACTGTTCAGAAAGCTGGTGCTAAGGTTTCAGGACCTATCCCACTTCCAACAAGAATTAACAAGGTAACAGTATTACGTTCACCACACGTTAATAAAAAGTCACGCGAACAGTTTGAAATGCGCACACATAAACGTCTTATTGACATCATGAATCCTTCACAAGGTGTTATGGATTCTTTAATGAAACTTGAACTTCCTGCTGGTGTAGATGTAGTAATCACACAGTAGAAAAAAAGTCCTTTTGGACTTTAATATCTTTGGTACGGTCCCTTTGGATCTGGGATGGCGGCCTTAAAATGTTTGAACTTTTTATAAGTTCTATAGGAGAATATCAGAATGAAAGGTCTGATTGCAAAAAAAGTTGGAATGACACAAGTTTTCGACGAAAGCGGCAACCTTACACCGGTTACTGTGATCCACGTTGAACCAAATGTTGTTATTGCCAAAAAAGCAAAGGAAAATTGCGGTTATGATGCAGTTGTTCTTGGTTTGGATGATATGAAAGCATCTAAAGCAAGCAAAGCTTATGCCGGACAATTTCCAGAAAACATCGCTCCAAAACGTCACTTAAAAGAATTTAGAGATTTTGAAAAAGACGTAAACGTAGGTGATGTTGTTGGTCTTGAACTCTTTGAAGGCACACGTTTCTTAGATGTAACAGCTACATCTAAAGGTAAAGGCTTCCAAGGTGTTATGAAAAGATGGGGCTTCCATGGTGGACGTGCTACTCACGGTTCTAAATTCCATCGTGAAGCTGGTGGTACAGGAACTATCAATCCACAGCATACTTTTAAGAATGTAAAAATGCCTGGTCGTATGGGATTCAGACGTGTTACAGTTCAGAATCTTAAAGTAGTAAAAGTTGATCCTGAATTAAATGTAATTTTAGTTCGCGGAGCTGTTCCAGGTAATAAAGACTGCACACTTATCGTGAAGTCCGCAGTAAAAAAATAGGAGATAGAATATGGAAAAGAAAGTATATTCAACTTCTGGTAAAGAACTGCGTACAATCACTTTAGATGATAAAGTATTCGGTCTTCCAGTAAATGACGACGTAATTTATTACGCAATTACAAATGAATTAGCAAATAAACGTGTAGGTACAGCTTGTACAAAAACTCGTGCTGAAGTTCATGGTTCAAATAACAAACCATATAAACAAAAGGGTACAGGTAACGCACGTCGTGGTGATAAAAAATCTCCAATTATGGTTGGTGGTGGTATCACATTTGGTCCTAAACCAAGAGACTTCAGTTATGCAATTCCTAAAAAAGAAAAAAGACTTGCTATGAAAACTATCTTGAGTGCACATGCTCAAGGTGATAGATTAACTGTAGTTGAAGATTTTACAATCGATAGCGGAAAAACAAAGGATTTAGTTGCAATTCTTAACAATTTTGCTAAAGATGAAAGAACAGTATTAATCTTGAAAGATGATGATGAAAAAATCAAACAAGCAGGAAGAAATATTCCTAACTTGACATTCCTTTCTTACAATCGTCTTAACGCACATGATTTGTACTACGGAAGAAAAGTAATTGTTCTTGAAAGTGCAGTTGCTAATCTTTCTAAGTTTTATGATGAAGAAAAGGAGGCTAAATAATGAATTACACAGATATTCTTATTGAGCCTGTTGTTTCAGAAAAAGCTAGTATGTTGCGTGAACAAAACAAATATGTTTTTATTGTTCACCCAGATGCAACAAAAACTCAAATTAAAGAAGCTGTAAAACGCTTGTTTAATGTAAAAGTAGTTGATTGCACAACAATGAATGTGCTTGGAAAAATGAAACGACTTCGTGGTAAACCTGGTCGTACATCTTCTTACAAAAAAGCTATTGTACGTATCGCTGAAGGCGAAACAATTGCTGTTTTTGAAGGTGTATAAATCCAGAATTTGATTAAGGGGATATAGAAAATGGCTCTTAAAGTGTTTAAGCCAATTACAGCAGGTACACGTGGACGTGTAGACTTGCGTAGAGACGAACTGACAACTAATAGACCCGAAAAAACTTTAGTGTCAGGTCGTAAGTCTTGTGCTGGTCGCGGTGCAGGTGGACGTATTTCTGTACGTCATCAAGGTGGCGGTCACAAAAGACGTTATCGTGATATAGATTTCAAACGTAATAAGCATGGAATTCCTGGAACAGTTAAATCAATTGAATATGATCCATTTAGAAGTGCTAATATTGCTTTGATTTATTATGCAGACGGTGATAAACGTTATATCATCGCTCCAAAAGGATTGCAAGTTGGACAAAAAATTATGTCTGGCGAAAACGCAACTCCAACTGTTGGAAATGCACTTCCTCTAAATGCAATTCCAGTAGGTTTTACAATTCATAACATTGAATTGACACTTGGTCAGGGTGGACAATTAGTTCGTTCTGCAGGTGCAAGTGCTATGATTGCAGGTCGTGAAGGTGACTATGTTATCGTTCGCTTACCTTCAAGTGAAATGAGAAAAATTAACGGTAAATGTTATGCTACAATCGGTGTTGTAGGAAACGAAGAACACATGAATGTTAAGCTTGGTAAAGCTGGACATAAACGCTGGATGGGTGTTCGCCCAACAGTTCGTGGTATGGCAATGAACCCTGTTGATCACCCACTTGGTGGTGGTGAAGGTGCTGGTAAAGGACGTAACCCAGTTACTCCTTGGGGACAACCTTGTAAAGGTTACCAGACACGTAACAAAAGAAAAACTTCTAGCAAATTTATTGTTAGTCGTCGTAAGAAGTAGGCGCAGAGGAGATAATCGTGTCAAGATCTGTTAAAAAAGGACCTTTCGTAGAAAAATCACTTTACAAAAAGGTTCAAGCAATGAATAAAGAAGCAGACAAGAAAATGATTAAAACATATTCTCGCTGCTCTACAATAATCCCAGAAATGGTTGGAAATACTATTTCTGTTTATAATGGTAAATCATGGATTCCTGTGTACATTACAGAAAACTTGGTTGGACACAAACTCGGAGAGTTTGCACCAACTCGTACATATCGTGGCCATGGTTCAGATAAAACAGCCGGAAAAGGCAAATAATAGGTAGGTGGATATTATGGCTGAAAAAAAAGGTTATGTAGCCACTTCAAAATTCCTGATTGCATCACCAACTAAGGTTCGTCCAGTTGCTCATGTAATTAATCAGAAATCCTATACTGAAGCTATGGCAATTTTGGCTAATATGCCACAGAAGGGAGCTAGACTTATTAGTGCTACTCTTAAATCTGCTGCATCTAATGCGTTAAATTTAAATAGCAAATTGGATGAAGATATGCTTTACGTAAAAGAAATCAGAATTGATGAAGGTCCAAGACTAAAACGTGTTTGGTTCCGTGGACGTGGTCGTGCTGATCAACTCTTAAAACGTATGTGTCATATTACCGTCATCGTTGACGAGAAGGCGGGGGAATAAAAAGTGGGTCAGAAAGTTAATCCTATTGGTTTACGCCTTGGTGTAAACAAGACATGGCAATCACGTTGGTATGCAGATCCACGTGAATATGCAGATTTAGTTTTGGAAGATATTAAAATCAGAAAAATGATTTCTGAACTTCCAGAATGCAAAAACGCTGATATTGCTGAAATCGAAATCATTCGTCATCCACAGCGTGTAACAATTGTAATTCACACAGCTCGTCCTGGTGTAATTATTGGTGTAAAGGGTGCATCTATTGAAAAAATAAGTGCAGATATTCAAAGCAAATTGACTAAGAAAGTTCAAATCAAAATCAAAGAAATTAAACGTGCTGATTTGAATGCAAATCTTATTGCTCAAAATATCGGTCGTCAGCTTGTAGGTCGTGGTTCATTCCGCAAGGCTATGAAACAAGCTGTAAATAACGCAATGCGCGCAGGTGCACAAGGTATTAAAGTTCGTTTGAGTGGTCGTCTTGGTGGGGCAGATATGTCTCGTTCAGAAGAACACAAAGAAGGACGTGTACCTCTTCATACACTTCGTGCAGATATCGACTATGGAACATACGCAGCTCTTACTACATACGGAAAAATCGGTATTAAAGTTTGGGTTTACAATGGTATGAACTATGGTGTTGAACATAACGAAGATGCTGGTCAGCTCGTTAAGAAACCTAGACGTCAACCACGTCAATCAGCTGAAAAGACTGGGGCTTCTGAACCTGCTAAAAAGGCAAGGAGTTAGTATATGCCACTTAGTCCTAAAAGAATAAAGCACCGTAAGGTGCAACGCGGTCGCGAAAAAGGTTTCGCTACACGCGATAACAATATTAATTTTGGTGAAATTGCTTTAGTTGCAATGGAACCTACTTGGTTAGATGCTAGAGTTATCGAAGCTGCCCGTGTTGCTATCAACCGTAAGCTCGAAAGAAAAGGTAATGTTTGGATTCGTATTTTCCCAGACAAACCTATCTCTAAGAAACCAGCAGAAGTTCGTATGGGTAAGGGTAAAGGTGCTCCAGATCACTGGGCAGCAGTTATCAAACCTGGTATGATTTTGTTTGAAGTTGGTGGAGTTGACCTTGCTTTGGCTCACAGAGCTCTTGAATTAGCAAGTGATAAACTTCCAATCATTACTAAAATTGCTTATAAGCCAACACGCGACTAGGAGGATAAGATGGCTGATTCAAAGAAAAAGAATGATAAAGAACTATCTTACAAAGAACTCGTAGCAAAACGTGATGAACTTAAGAAGGAATACATGGATTTCCGTTTCAAAATGGTAATTTCTCATGTAGATAACCCAATGCAAAAACGTACAATGAGTCGCGAAATCGCACGTCTTAATACGTTTATTCAGCAGAAAGAATCTGCTGGTGAAAATAAGTAGGAGCTGAACCGTGGAAGATAAAACTGTTCAGACTGTAAAGACAGCTAAACGTTCATTTGTAGGTCTTGTAACTAGTGAAAAAATGGATAAAACTATTGTAGTAACTATTGCAACTAAAAAAATGGATCGTCTTTACAAGAAATATGTTACTAGAACTAAGAAATACATGGCACATGATGAAAATAATGATGCTCATGTAGGTGATACAGTGCGTATCGTAGAATGCAGACCATTAAGCAAAAATAAATGCTGGCGTCTTGCAGAAATCGTTGAACGTGCTAAATAAGCGAGGAGTTAAAGAATTATGATTCAGATGCAATCTTGTATGACAGTTGCTGATAACTCCGGAGCAAAAATTGCTCAGTGTATTAAAGTTATTGGCGGTTCACATCGCAGATATGCTGGTATTGGTGATATTGTAGTAGTAGCTATTAAAGATGCTATTCCAACATCAACTATTAAAAAAGGAACAATTAAAAAAGCTGTAATTGTTCGCCAGGCAAAAGAATATCGTCGTCCAGATGGAACTTATATTCGTTTTGATGATAACGCTTGTGTTATTGTTGACGAAAATAAAAACCCAGTTGGAAAACGTATTTTTGGACCTGTAGCTCGTGAGCTTCGTGATATGGATTTTATGAAAATCATATCTTTGGCTCCAGAAGTTCTTTAAGGAGAAATGAATATGTTGACTAAATCAAAAATCCGCAAGAACGATACTGTACAGGTACTTGCTGGTAAAGATAAAGGAAAACGTGGAACAGTAGTTCGCGTTATCCTTAAAAAAGATGCAGTTATAGTATCAGGTGTTAACATTGTTAAAAAAGCAATGAAAAAGAAGAGTCAGCAAGATCAAGGCGGTATCGCTGAAATCGAAGCTCCTCTTAATATATCTAATGTTGCAATCGTATGTAAAAAATGCGGTCCAACAAAGATTGGTTACAAAATTGACGGCGACAAGAAAATTCGTGTTTGCCGTAAATGTGGAGATGCATTGTAATGGCAAATTACGTACCTCGGCTTAAGAAAGTCTATAAAGACGAAATCGCACCAGCTCTTGTTAAAGAGTTCAATTACACAACTCCTATGCAGGTTCCTGCAATTAAAAAAGTTGTTGTAAGTATGGGTGTAGGTGAAGCTCTCACAAATAAGAAACTCCTTGATGCCGCAGTAACTGACTTAACAACTATTACAGGTCAGAAGGCTGTTAAAACAAAGGCTAAAAAGAGTATTGCTAACTTCAAACTTCGTGAGGGTAATGAAGTGGGTGCTATGGTAACATTGCGTGGAGACATCATGTATGAATTCCTTGATCGTCTTATTAATGTTGCTTTCCCACGTATTAAGGATTTCCGTGGTATCAAAGCTACAGGTTTTGATGGACACGGTAATTTCTCTGTTGGTATTACTGAACAGTTAATATTCCCAGAAATCGATTTTGATAAAATTACAAAAATCGCTGGTATGAATATTACATTTGTAACAAGTGCTAAGACTGACGCAGAAGCTAAGTCTTTACTTACAAAGTTCAACATGCCATTCCGTAAGTAGGTGAAGTATGGCTAAGAAATCGATGATAATTAAAGCAGCCCGTAAACAAAAGTATGCTACAAGACAGTATAATCGCTGTCAGATTTGCGGACGTCCACGTGGATATTTGCGTAAGTTTAAGATGTGTCGTCTTTGCTTCCGTAAATTAGCAAGTGAAGGCCAGCTTCCTGGCGTAACAAAATCTAGTTGGTAGGAGATAGAAATGAGTGCATCAGATCCAGTAGCAGACATGCTCACAAAGGTTCGGAATGCGGCTATGGCCCGCCTTGAGAAAGTAGATGTTCAAGATTCAAAACTTAAACTCGAAATCGTTAAGATTCTGAAAACTGAAGGTTATATTAAAAACTTCAAGAAATTACAGGAAGATGGTAAAAAATCTATTCGTATTTTCTTGAAATATGATGATGATAATAATCCGGTAATTCATGGTGTTAAAAAAATCTCAACACCAGGTCGCCGTGTTTATTCTGGTTATAAAGATTTACCACGCGTTTATAACGGTTATGGAACTGTTATTGTTTCAACTTCTTCTGGTGTTACAACTGGAAAGAAAGCTACTGAAAAAATGATCGGTGGTGAATTAATTTGCACAATCTGGTAATAGGGGGCAGAAGGTATGTCTAAAGTAGGTAAACTTCCTGTTGCTCTTCCAGCAGGTGTTACATTAAGCGTTGCTAATGGGGTTATTTCTGTAAAAGGTCCTAAAGGTGAACTTAATCAACCTTACTTCGAAAATGATATTGAAGTAAAAGTTGAAGGTACAGAAATCGTATTATCAACAAAAAACGATACAAAACAAGCTAATGCTTACCATGGTCTTTACAGAAGTTTGGTGGCAAATATGGTAAAAGGTGTTTCAGAAGGTTTCTCTAAAACATTGATTATCAATGGTGTTGGTTATCGTGCAGAAGTAAAAGGTAAAGAACTTGTAATGAACCTTGGTTATTCAAGTGACTATATTGCAATTATCCCAGAAGGATTAACAGTTGTTGCTACTCCAGACGGAAAATTGACAATTTCAGGAATTGATAAACAATTAGTTGGTGAATTCAGTTCTCAAATTCGTAAGTTGAGAAAACCTGAACCATATAAAGGTAAAGGTATTCGTTATGATAATGAAGTTATCCGACGTAAAGTTGGTAAAACTGGTGTTAAATAGGGTGAAGCTATATGTTTAAGAAAATGAACGATAAAAACAGAAAACGCTTGCACAGAAAGATTCATATCCGTAAGTCAATTTCCGGAACTGCTGATAGACCTAGAATGACTATCACACGCAGTAACAAGAATATTTCAGTTCAAGTTATTGATGATAATGAAGGAAAAACTTTAGCTTCAATCTCAACATTAGAAAAAGAGTTTGCAGCTCTTAAACCAACTACAGCTGATGCTGCAAAACTTGGTGAAGCTTTAGGTGCACGCCTTAAAGATAAAAAAATCTCTAAGGTTGTATTTGATAGAAATGGTTATTTATACCATGGCGTTGTTAAAGCTTTCGCTGACGGTGCCCGCAAAGCAGGAATTGAATTCTAGGAGTTATTATGGAACATCAGAAAAATTTTGATAATAATCCAAAAGAAAAAGAGTTTGTAGAAAAACTCGTAACTCTTAACAGAACTTGTAAAACTGTAAAGGGTGGACGCCGTATGTCTTTCTCTGCACTTACTGTTGTAGGTGATCAGAAAGGTCGCATCGGTTATGGTCTCGGAAAAGCTAATGACGTTTCTGAAGCTATTAAAAAGAGTATTGATAAAGCTAAAAGAAATCTTATTACAATTCCTTTGAAAAACGGAACTATTCCACATGATATCATTGGAAAATATAAGAGTTCTGAAGTTTTGTTAAAACCAGCTTGTTCCGGAACTGGAATTATTGCTGGCGGTGCAGTTCGTGCAATTATGGATGCTGCTGGAGCTACAGATTTACTTTCTAAATCTTTAGGTTCAAGCTCAGCTGTAAACGTTGTACGTGCAACTTTTGATGCTGTTGAAAAATTAATGGACGCTAAAAAAGTTGCTGCTAACCGTGGTAAAACTCTTGATGAGTTGTGGGGTTAATGTATGGCTAAAGCAAAACAAATTAAAGTTACATTAATTAAGAGTACAATTGGTCAGAAACCAGAAAAGGTAGCTACAGTTAGAAGTCTTGGTTTGAAAAAAATCAACTCATCTAATGTAATTGCTGACAACGATGCTGTTCGTGGTATGGTTAAAGCTGTAGCACACTTAGTAAAAGTTGAGGAGATATAATAATGGCAGAATACAATCCAATTCTTAGCGCTCCTCAGGGTGCTAACAAAAAACCTAAACGTGTAGGTCGTGGTTCTTCTTCAGGACTCGGTTCAACAGCTGGTAAAGGTAATAAAGGTCAACAATCACGTTCTGGTGGAAAAACATATGTAGGTTTTGAAGGTGGACAGATGCCTCTTTACAGACGTATTGCTCGTAAAGGGTTCTCTAACTATCCATTCAAAAAAGAATATGTTTGCATTAATGTTGAACAACTTGAAGCTAAATTCAATGATGGTGAAACAGTTGATAAAACAGCACTCATCGAAAAAGGATTTATTTCTTCTAAAAATGCATCACTTGTTAAAGTTTTAGGAAACGGTGAAGTTTCTAAAAAATTAACAGTAATCGTAGATAAAGTTTCTGAATCTGCAAAAGCTAAAATAGAAAAAGCTGGTGGTTCAGTTTCTTTAATTACAAAAGCTGAAGAAAGTAAAGAATAGACTGGAGTAAAATATGGCAAACAATCCTGTTGTTAATATGTTCAAAGTAAAAGAATTGAGAAGCAGATTGCTTTTCACTTTATTGGTATTGGCTGTATTCCGTTTAGGAAGTGTTTTGACAATACCTGGAATTGATGCAAACGTATTGATTTCTTACTTTGATGAGTTAGCTCAACAAAACAAAAATGCTTTCGCAAGTTATATGGACTTCTTTGTTGGTGGTGCTTTCTCGAACTTTTCTATTTTTATGCTCGGTGTTATG
>JAGARY010000144.1 GCA_017622055.1 Treponema sp.
CAAGCAGCTTACCAAGTTTCTTGCAGAAACTTGCGCTTTTCTATTAAACACCGGGCGACCAGCGCCCTTACACACACAGGAGAAAGCGTAATGGCTGTAGAAGAAAAAATCCAAAGAGCAAAAAAAGGTGGATTTAGACCTGGGCTCTTTTTGGCACTAATTGTACTTGCTATTGTTGCAATTGGTGGGCTTTCTTGTTTTTACATTGTTGATGAAACAGAAAACGCTGTAATTACAAGATTTGGGAAATACCAGGAAACTGTTGGAGCAGGACTTCATTTTAAACTTCCATTTGGAATTGATAAAAGTTACACAGTTCCTGTAAAAGTTGTTCAAACAGAACAATTCGGATTCAAAACTGTAAAATCAGGAAGAAACAACGAATATATCAACAATATTGGAACAGAAAGTACAATGCTCACTGGCGACTTAAACATTGTTGATGTTGAATGGATTATTCAATACAGAATTGTAGATCCAAAACAATGGTTATTTGGCGTTTATGAAAAAGAACAAACAATTCGTGATATTTCTCGTTCAGTAATTAACGAACTTGTTGGAGACAGAGCAATTTTATCTGTAATGGGTAGTGAACGTACATCTATTGAAACATTAGCTTTAGATATGATGAACACAAACTTTGACAACCTAGGATTAGGAATTAGCGTAATTGCAGTAAAACTTCAAAACATTGTTCCTCCAAGCGGAGTTCAAGATGCATTCGAAGACGTAAACAAAGCTACTCAAGATATGAACCGCTTTATTAACGAAGGAAAAGAAGCTTATAATGCTGAAATTCCAAAAGCACAAGGTGAAGCCGACAGACTTTTACAAGTTGCACAAGGTTATGCCGCAGAACGTGTTAATATGGCAAAAGGTGATGTTGCACGCTTTAATGCAGTTTACGAAGAATACAAACGTTCTCCAAAAGTAACAAAAGAACGTATTTACCTTGAAACAATGGACGAAATTTTTGGTTCAGAAAAGAAACCAGAACTTATTGACGGTGAACTAGATAATGTTTTACCAGTAAAAACTTTAGGAGGTAACAACTAATGAATAAAGCAGCAAAAAAATTCCTTACTTGGATTTTAGTAATAGTAGCACTTTTTATCATTTTCCTCTTTATGGGACCTTTCTACATCATTGATGAAGGAAACCAAGTTGTTGTTACAAGATTTGGTAGCATTGTAAACACACATACTGATGCTGGACTTCATATAAAAGTTCCATTTTTAGATAAAATTACAACATATCCAAAATTAGTTCTTTCTCTTGATGGTGATGCCCAAAGAATCCCAACAAAAGAAAATCAATTTATTATTGTAGACACAACTTCTAGATGGAGAATCTCTGATCCAGAAAAATTCTATCAAAGTTTTACATCTTTAAACAATGCATACAACAAACTTTCTGATATTATTGACTCTTCTTGTAGAACTGTAATCACACAAAACAGATTAAGTGAAATAGTTCGTTCTTCAAATGTCATTAATGAAAATGTAAATTCTGAATCTTCAGAAACAAGCACAGAAGATACACAAGAATTAAACAACCTTTTAACAGAATCAAATGCAAATGAAACTGTAACAAAAGGTCGTAGCGAACTATGCAGACTTATGACTGTTGAAGCAAATAAATTAGTTCCAGAATACGGAATTGATTTGATTGATATTGTTCCACGCCAAATTAAATATTCTGATGAATTAACAGAATCTGTTTACAACAGAATGATTAAAGACAGAAACCAAGTTGCACAAGCTTACAGATCTTTGGGTGAAGGTAAAAAAGCTGAATGGCTTGGTAAATTAGAAAGCGAC
>JAGARY010000013.1 GCA_017622055.1 Treponema sp.
AGAATCGTATCTTTTTGCAGGAATTCGGCCTTCTGAAATATCAAGAGCTTCTTTACAGGCTGCAAGAGTTTCTTCGTTCCATTCTGGTTCAAGTTCGATGGAAAAAGGAATGCTGCGAGTTGCGTTTACCTTTTTTATAAAAATATTGATTGCGGTAGAAATATTCATGCCCATTTTATTGCAAATTGTGTTAAAAAGTTCCTTATCTTCTTGTTCAACATTTACTGTAATTGCTGCCATATTATACCACCTTATTTCATATTGTATTATACTAATAATATAAGATGATATTAGTATGTTGTCAAGAAAAAACATTAGAGCAAAATATAATAATCAATTATTTTGTTTCTTCACTTCGTCCATTTCGGCAATCAATTCTGCCAAAGGACGATATTCGCCGCCCCAGTATTCAAAAGTGTGCATTCCTTCGTCTTCCAAGATTGGGCCAATCATTTTCATAGAAACTTTCATTTGGGCCAAAATTGATTCGTAATCTGGGATTTCTTCTTCAGTTGGGCATAATTTTTGAAAACTTTTGTATGATACACCATAAACGATTTTCTTAATTCCCAAAGAAGCAATTGCCATTAAACATCGAACACAAGGAGCGCAACTTGTATAAAAAATTGCGTTTTCAAAAGTTGCATCTGAAAATTGATTTGCACATTTGTGAACCAAATTAAATTCAGCATGACCAAACAGCCCTTTTTCGTAATCAGAAGTGTTTTCTGCTTCTGCAATTATTTTGCCATCACTCACAAGAACTGCCCCAAAAGTATCAAACCCTTTTTTTCCAGCGCTTATTGCCAATTCGTAGCATCTTTTAATAAATTTTTCATGATTTTCGTTCATATTTGTTTCCTTTACAATCACTTTATCATTTTCTTTAGTTCTGTTAAATTCGAAACTCTATATTTTTGACCAAATTCTGGGCGTTTTTCATCTCTATCAATTAGTACAGAAATGGCTCCAGCATTATTTGCACAGATGATATCTTTTTCTTCATCTCCAATAAACATAATTTGGTCAACGTCCACGCTAAGTTTTTGGGCAATCATTTGCAAACCTTTTGTATTTGGCTTTCTAAATCCAACATCATTTGAAGTATACGGTAAATCAATATATTTAAAAATAGGAGCAATATCTTTTAAAGCATATTCATTTTCCAAACCGTAAGCGACATCAGATAAAGTTCCAATTTTGATATTTTTTTCGCGCAAATATAACAAAAAAGGCAAAACATCATCATAAATAAAACAGTCGTTATTAAAAAATGAAAAAAACGTATTTTTGCACATTTGCAAATCTGATGATTTTTTTTCTTTGTTCCAAGCTGTAAAAATTCGATTCCAAATAAAAGTTGCAGTAACTTCTTTTTCACGAGGAACAAGACGCGTGTTATATTCATTCAAAATTGAAATTGCATCTTGATAATTTTTTTCAGAAAGATTCAAGGCACATTTTTCACTAACAAACTCGAGCGCTGGCTTATAAAGCTTTTGCCAATTAAGCGGATTTTTGTAATGTACCAAAGTTGATCCAATATCAAAAATTACAGATTTTATCATTTTATAAACTCTCCAGCTTTCTTAAAAAGTTCCACAGCGGATAGATTTTTATCTTTGTTGCAGGTTTCATAAAATTCGATATAGTCTTTCATATCATCAAAAAAGCCGCGAGAATTACCTAAGATTTGTATTAAATAATATTCTGCTAACGATTCAAATCTTTTCCAGTCATCTAATTCATTAACATCTTTTAATTCTTGCATAAGCAAAAAGATAATAAATTCATGACCAACAAAATGAAAAACATCAAGTGGTGCTTTGTTTATATCAAAAATATCTTGCTTTGCATCATCATCAGCTCCCATTACAATTGCTTCTGGGCCACCTTTAATTGAACTTACCATTGTTGCAATAAAAAAATCTTGAGAAAGTTTACAACCAAGCAATTTTTCGGCTTTTTCTGTAAAATCTGATTCGTCAAATAGCTTTTGAAATTCCAAGTTTGCTTTTTCTATTTTTTCCTTTTCGATATTCCAGATATTTTCAACGTAATAATCATAATGTTTAATCATCACATTGCAGATTTGCAAGATAAGTTCTTTATATTCAGATAAATCTTGAGGATAATCCCCATCATAGATTTTTTGAACATATAATTGATACAATTCTTTTGCAGGAACATTTCCCATTGCACCAGAAGCAATTATCCACATAAGTTTTCCAACATGTTCACCACCGCGAATTGTAAGCAAATCTTCATTATTCTTTAAAACGGCCAAATCTTCTTGTGAATAAAGATGTTTATATGCATCCCTATAAGAATTATCATATCCACATTTTGAAACAGATAGCATGTGAAAAATGTAATTTGTTTCTCTGTTAGCAATAAATTTGATTTTGTTCATAAAAAATTTCCTTTTAAACTTTTAGAACAGAATAA
This sequence comes from Treponema sp., assembly GCA_017622055.1. Lineage (GTDB taxonomy): Bacteria > Spirochaetota > Spirochaetia > Treponematales > Treponemataceae > Treponema_D. The sequence goes on from JAGARY010000013.1 coordinate 2,449, forward strand.
GGAATAGAAATTACTGCGTCAAGATAAAAATTGCTATATTGCTTATTTATTTCTTTTTTCTTAAAATACAATTCATAGTTATTTGTATAAATAGTATTTAGGAGAGATTCTAAAATGAAAAAGTTTTTTTCTATCAGTTATTTTTACTTTTTTTTTCTTAATCTAATTTTTTCTGCAGAACCTAAAACAATAAATCAAAACAATGAATATAATGGAATTACGTTAGAATACAATCTTTCTACCGATGAACCACAATACAAACAATTTACAAAAGTTCAAGTTTTTTACGACAATTCAAAAAATAAACGAAAAGAAATTTACTACCTTTCAGAAACCTTACAAAAAAATAATGGCTACCTTACACAAACTAATATTTTCAATGAAGGAAAGATTGTTGAATATGTTGTCCAACTTACAGAAGAAGAAGCCGCAAAAAAAGGTGTTTCAATTTTAATAGAAAAAATGGATGCAAATAATACATGTTATTCCCTTGGTTTTTCAAATGGCAAATTAACAGCATATACAAGTTCAGATTCTTTTATGAACAATTATCAACTTTTTGCTTTAGATTATTTAGAAAACCAAATTTATTCTTCTGAAAATGATAAAAAACAAAATAATCAATACATTCTTAGTGCAAAATATTTTAAAGCAAGAACTTTTGTAAAAATAAAATCACCAACAACTGATATGTCAAAAAAAGACAAAGATATAGTCTATTATTATAGCAAATTTTTAAACGATCCTGATAAAGCATCACTTTATAATAAAAAAATTAAAGTAGAATCGAACGGAAAACAATACACCGCTTTTGTCCAAGATTCTTTAATACCATATCTAAAAACTCCTTACCTAACAGAAGATGGCGATTGTTTATTAGCTTACGGAGTTCTTGGCTATGCTGACGAATTATTTCTTATTGCTATAGATTTTGCAGAAGTTCAATAATTTTTTCAATAAACATTTTTCATACTTTTTTATTTTGTAAAATCGATTTCGTATTTTGTGCCATGAGAAAATAAAACACCTTGTGTAAGTTCAATTTTTAGAATGCAAGTATTTTCGTCTTCCAAATTGTTGTGGCCGTTATCTAACCAGGCTGCAAAAATCTGTTTCATTTTGTTTGCAATTTGTTCATTTTCTTTTTTGCCAAAAAATCCCAAATTAATTCCTTTTCCGCTTGCAGTAAACCAATCTCCAGAAATTGCAACATCAGGATTTTTTTCTATCTGTTTTATTTTGCCTGAAAGTGCGTAAGTCAAAACATAAAATGCCCCATCCTCATAAAAAGCATCTACACTTCGCACAAAAGGTTTATTCCCGTCAGCAGTTGCAAGGGCAATAATGCTATCTTTTCCAAAGCGTTCAATCAAAATATTTTCTGTTGTTGGGGTTAATTTTTCCATAAAAAAATCTCCTATTATTTTATCTATTATAACAACTAGTATTTTTACACTTTACACTATACATTTATTACGTTATAATTTCAACATTGGAAATGTCTAAGTTTAGGCGGTGTCTCCCAACTCAAATCTAGCAATGCTAGAAATACTTGAAAAAGGGAGGCTTGTTATGACTTTTGAATTAACGATTGTAGTAATAACTTGTATTGCTACAGTTGCCAACACAGTTATAACATTGCTCTCTTTCCTACAAAAGAAAGAAAAAGAGTAAAAAATAAAGCCGCCCTAGTCTAGTACACTGATGGCGGCTTTTATCGTCAAATGTGGAGATGACCAAATGAACTTGGACATTTCCTTTTCTTTAATATACCATAGGGAATAACATAAGTCAAATTAGAAAACCATCAGTTTTTATAATTCCTTAGTTTTTCCATTTTTAACCTCTGATTATTTTTTTCCTACACCAACCCAAAGTGTTTTGCAATTTTTTCGCAAACTTCTTCTTTTGTATCTTTTTGAGTATCTTCCCGAACTACTGTAAAAAATCCGCTGTTTGCATAAAGGTCATAGTTTTCTTGACTATTGATTAAGGCAAGCCCTTTTTTGTAATTCTCCATAACTTCAGCTGGATTTTCGCAACTTTCAATAGTGTCCAAAATGAACAATTTTTCTGGGTCATTTCTGTCAAAAAATCGTTCCACACTCATAGACAAAGGCGAAATCATAACAGCCACATGATTATAATCCGAAATCTCTTTTAAAATATCAATTGGAATATTTGTATCAACAATCACTTTTTTGTCTTTTGAAATTGAAAGAAGTTCCGCAATCTCAAATTCTGCAGCCTCTTTTGATGTTGCAAAAATCCATCTAGCATATTCTTCTGGCGAACGAGTCACAAAATCTCTAAAATCGGTTAGATTATTCAAATAAGAAATTTCAGGCTGATTTTCAGGATTTGCCACAACGTTCGAAACCGCACTATGATAATTTTCCCCACAAAAAATCATATCATACTTTTCCGAAAGCATTTTTACAGTAGTTGATTTTCCCGCATAAGCAGTTCCAGTAATAAAATACACATTTTTTAGATAATATTTTAAGATATTGTTAGATATGTTCATTTATTTCCCCTTATATTATTTTCTTTTAAAATTTTTACACAGCTCCTCTAGTTTTAGGAAGTCAAGAGTTACATTAAGAATAGGTTGTTTGAAAGCAGGCTCCTTCGATTGATTTACCTTTGCTTTATAAAGATTACTTGCCGTTTTTTCAATTTTTGTACTATTTTGACGGATAAAGTATAATTCATTAAATACTATAAGTTTGTATTTTAAATCACCTTCATCATTCAAATCAAAATTGATAATTTCTGATTCAGGAACTGGAATCATATTATTAAAGCGCAAAGTAGCAAACAAATTTTTACTATCTTTTATATAAATTGTTGTCAAAGAATCTTTTCTTATTTTCCCATTCTCATAATCTTTTGCTTTTGGGGATGACAACGAAACAAAATACTTAAAACCATTTAATTCCTCTACAATTCCAACATATTTTCTATGATAAGTTCGTTCATCAATTTTATTAGACATAACATGTGGTTCTGCCTTTTGCAAGTATTGTATATACTCATCAGTTATAGCGACAAAACGATGTTCTTTCAACTTTTTCTCTCCGTAAAAAAAAGCGGCTTGAATTTTCCAAACCGCCATTATTCTCCATTTTAAGGGGCGGAGAATCCCCAATGTTACTTCTCTAGTTAGGGTCAGAGCTCACCCAAAGTAAATTCTCCAGTTAGGGACGGAGCTTTCCCACACCATTAATATACAGCCTTTATCTTTTATCGTCAATTTATTTTAATGGTTTCATAAAAATTTTATTTCCCCTTCTTCTTCCCCTTCCCGCATTTTCTATTCACAGTTTTCAATGAAATCCTGTTTTTTGGTTTTAGCATTCTGTCAAAAACAATATGTTCTCTTTTTTTCTTTCCCACAAAATTCTCCATCTAGAATTCCATATTCTGTTTTTTTGGAGGTTCCCTGCCATTCGCAAGAATTTTTTCGCGTTGCTCAAAAATCTTGCTGGCAGGTCGGGCTTTGCGCGTGCGCAGCACAGCTGCTTCGAGACTCACTAAAAACAGTCTGCTAGACTGTTTTTACCCTGCTTTGCAGGGCCGTTCCCTAGGTTCCGCGTCAAGCGCTCCATTGCTCCACTTCGTTCCGCAACCAGCCTAGCAGCTGGCCACTACAATCCCTAACCCATTAATTCTACAGTCTAATTATTTCCCTTTATAATCGTCGATTAGATTTTTTAATATACATCTACTTACTGTTTTTTGCAAGGAAGTTTTTTATTGCCACACGAATTCTGAATTGCTACGCAATTCTTAAGGTCTACGACATTTCTGTGTTATTTAGGGTTTATTACAAATCCTAAAAACGGCCGAGTCAAGGGCTTGAACGAAGTGTCCCTTGACCGGACGTATTTTCACTTTGATTTTTCTACAATGACAATTTCTTCTTTTGTTGAATTTATTTAACTATCGACAAATAAAAAAACTATTTACAATATTCCCCTTTTACTTGCAAATAACTTACAATTTTCGTAATATAAGTTTGGAGATGATATGAAAAAAATGTTTATCGCAATTAACAAGTTTATCTCTTATATCAAACAATGCTTTAGACCCGTAATCAAGTTTGAAGTTTTCCGACTACATGACATTATTAAGGATCAGCTGTTTTCAATTGATGAAGTTACTGCCGAAGATTTACAACTTGAAGATTTCTTAAAAAAATATGACAGAAACATTACGTCCTGTGGATCAGAGGTTTTTCATCACTGGCTTTATTCAATTAAATCTAAAGATCAAATTTTACAAATTCAGGATGATTTAAAAATAATTTACAAAAGCGACAGACCATTTCTTGAACGCACATTGAAATATGTGGGAAAGCAAAGTCAGGGTAGTTTTATCAGAGATTTATGGAATGGTTTTTCCATTGATAACTGGGTAATCAATCATTTTTATACTTTATTTCTAATTAATCTGATTACCTGTACAATTCTATGCATTTTATTTACAAAACTTTTCATCATTTTGTTTCTTATAAACAACTTTATCCTTTACCTTCTGACAAACTCTAATATCTATCATATTTCATCGTCTTTGGGATACTTTCTTAAGCTGTGTTTTTCACTTTCAAAAATCGAAAAGAGACAGAAGCTTTCTCTTTCTCAAAACACTCCTGCCTATAAAAAGTTCTCATCCCTTTTTAAACAATTACCTTTCTTTAAAGAAGGAATCGGAGGACCTAATTCTGGAGATATTATTTCTATTCTATTGGATTATTTACGTATCTTCTTAAACATGGAATTATTTGCCTATAAACAAACTGAAAAGTTTATAAAAAACAATATTAAAGATGTTAAGGAAATCTACCTATACATCGGATATATGGACTGCCTTTTGAATACATGCCACATTATGGATGAAAATAAATGCTGTTTTTCAAAAATCATAGAAAAATGTGAAATCAATTTTATGAATATGAATCATCCTCTTTTAGAAGACTCTGTACCTCAGTCCAGAAACGTAAGTAAAAATTTAATTATTACAGGACTAAATATGTCAGGAAAAACTACTTTCATGAAGTCTCTTGGATTGAATCAGATTCTTGCCACTAGTTTTGGATTCTGTTTTGCAGAGAATTTTTCAACTTGCATATTAAATGTGCTTTCTTCTATCTGTATTAATGATGAACTTTTAAATGGAAAAAGCCGCTATTATGCAGAAGCTGAACGGATAGTTCATATAAAAGAGCTTTTAGAAAAAAGCAGATGTCTTTGTCTTATTGATGAAATTCTTTCAGGAACAAACTCCGAAGAACGCATTTACGGTTCTACACGCATATTGAATGAATTTGCTAAAAATGAATCTGTTCTGATAGCGGCCACTCACGACACTCAAATTGCAGAAAATATCTGTTCCGAATATGCCCCAGTTTATTTTGATGGCGAAATTGACAATGACAAAATCAAATTTGATTACAAAATCAAAGAAGGTATTGTTTCCAAGAAAAATGGACTTCTATTACTGAAGCTTCTTGGTCTATAGTAGAAAACGCTACAATCAACAGCATTGCAGACCACTCCAATCCCTACAGTCTTAATTCTTTCTGTTCATTTCCTCAACTTCGTTCGCAGGTTTTACTGTCATTTCAACCCACGCAGGACGGAATCCACTTTTTATTGCGTTTCTTGCCGATTTTATATTTGACCAGGCGCAACAGTAAAATGGAACTTTTCCACGCTCCAAAGTTTCTATCGCCAATCTGCTTGTTAAAGCCGAAGCAATTCCCTTTTGCCGATATTCTGGTAAAACATCAATTCCAATTTGCCACATAGAATCACAATCTGCCGAACAACCTGCAAGTCCAACAAGTTTTTGGCCATCAAAAGCACCCACACAAAGAATATCCAAATGTTTACGTTTTTCACAAAGTGCGTTGCTCCACTCAGGAAGATACAAATTAGCAAAATCAGCTGGTCCCAAAAGTTTTAATTCAAAATCACAAGGACGAGCAGCCAAGACATTCAAATCTGGCAAAAAATATTCTGCCATAAAACAAACTCTAAAACCATGCTTTTCAAAGGCATCATTCAAAACATGCATATTAGGAGTTTCAAAACAATGTTCCACCGCAAAACTGTTTATATAATTTTCCACAATTTCTCGATACTCGTCGCTAATTGTTGCAACAATATTTTTTCCATAAGAAATTAAATTACACGCATGAGGAAGCTTCAAATATTTTCTGGCATTTTCGCTTGGCTTTGAAATAGCAATCACATTTTTTTCACACAAAAAATCTTCTGCAGAACAATTCGCATCAAACGCCGACTGCTCCATAGCAATTTTTAAAATTTTTTCATTAGACCAATTCATAAATTTTCCTTTTAATTAACGTTCTGTTTGGTCGGTCATAATTTCCCTAAGTGAATGAGCAATTCATTTTACGCCTCAATAACTTTTTTACCGCAAATATGTTCAATCGAAAGCACCAACAACAAAGTGCGATGTAGACTTTGCTCAATTTCTTTTTTGATATAAGAATCGTCTTGGGTAAATTTATG
>JAGARY010000145.1 GCA_017622055.1 Treponema sp.
ATTACTTTTACTTTTTGGAACACTTTTTGGTCGTGCCATTTGTGCATTTTTATGCCCAGTAGGTTTCATTCAAGAATTGATTTATAAAATTCCTGCACCCAAAATCCCAAAAACTAAAAAAATAGAAACAATTTCTCAAAAACTTCAAAAAACAAAATATATCTTTTTAATTTTGACCATTACTCTTCCATTGCTTTTTTATTTTATAAATGGATTTGCTTCTCCATATTTTTGCCAATTCATTTGCCCGGCAGGAACTGTGGGCGCTGGTTGGCCATTAGTTTTGCTTCAAAAAGGACTTTCTGATTCAATTGGATTTTTATTCAAATGGAAAAGTGTGATTGCTGCAGTTTTGATTTTTTGGTCAGTTTTCAGTTTCCGCCCATTTTGCAAATACATTTGCCCTCTAGGGGCAATTTATTCGTTTTTTAATAAAGTAGCAATATTTGGAATTAAAGTTGATTACACAAAATGTACAAACTGCCAAAAATGCACAAAAGATTGCAAAATGAACCCAAAAGCCGTAAATTCCACAGAATGCATCCGCTGCGGACAATGCATCTCACAATGTGATTTTGCCGCTCTGAATTCTTAATTCTTAATTCATAATTACTTTTACCATTTTATATGGAAAACCTGCGTTTATCATAGCCGCAAGTAATTTTTCATCACGTTTTCCGTGTTTATAAAATTTTTCGTAGGCTTTTTTACAAATGTACTCTTCATCATTTTGAGAAAAATATTCATCCAAAACTTCATTGGCAATATCTTTAGAAATTCCACGTTGCAAAAGTTCTGCCAGTAATTTTGTTCTACCTTCAAAATGATTTATTCTTCTTGTATTTATCCAGGCAGTTGCAAAACGTTTATCGCTTAAATAATTTTTGCTTTCTAAGTAAGAAAGTGCATTATCAATATATTTCTTTTCAAACTTTTTGGCTCTAAGTTTATTACACAACCCAAATTTACATTGTTCAGCCCTAGCCAAATATTCAACAGCTTTTAATTCCACAACACAAGTTAAACCTGCATCTAAAATTTCATCAGTTTCAACTTCATTAAACTCTGCACCACTTTCAATACTATCAATTTTTACAGTATTTAAATATTCCTGACGAACATAAAAAGAGGAACAAGCATTTGAACTAACTTTGTACATACCTTCGTATGCCATAGGAACAATAGACTTTATTATCATAGTATAAAAATAATTTGCTTTATATGAAAATGCAAGAAAATTAAATCAAGGTTGTAATTATTTAACAAAACTCTAACAAAACAAAAAAAACGCGACAGTTATAAAAACTATCGCGCTTTGTGCATTCAAAAAAGTTATGCAACCAATTGAAAAAATGATTGACTAACGTTTTGAGAATTGGAATCTTCTACGAGCACCGCGTTGTCCGTATTTTTTACGTTCAACCATACGAGAGTCACGTGTAAGGTATCCGTTAGCTTTAAGAGAAGTACGAGCATCTGGATCAATTTGAACTAACGCACGTGAAATTCCGTGTAAACAAGCTGCAGCTTGACCATTCAAACCACCACCTGTAACGTTGATTACGATGTCATATTTGTTTCCCATTGAAGTAACTAACAATGGTTGATTAACAACTTGAACTTGTTCTGCAGATGAAAAATAATCTTTTACATCTTTTCCATTAACAACAATTTTACCTGAGCCATCGCGAACAAATACACGAGCAACAGCAGTTTTTCTTCTTCCTGTACCAATAGCAATATTTTTTACCATTTTCTATACCCCTGAATTAAAGTTCGATTGGCTGTGGATTCTGAGCAGCGTGTGGATGTTCAGCACCAGCATAAATCTTAACGTTATCCATCATCTTGCGACCAAGACGATTATGTGGAAGCATACCTGCAACAGCCAATTTCATTGGATCTGTAGGATGTTTTTCTGATAATTTTGCATAAGTTTGTGTTACAAGACCACCAGCGTATCCTGTGTAGTGGTGATACAATTTTTTTGTTTCTTTTCCACCAGTTACAGCAGCTTTTTCAGCATTAATAATTACAACATAATCA
>JAGARY010000146.1 GCA_017622055.1 Treponema sp.
ACAGGAGCATGTTTTTATTTTGATGAATTAGTAAATTATCATCGTGGTTCAGGACAATTTTTTACTTATGCAATTGCAATTTATTACATTGTGCTAAGTTGTTATATTGTAATTAAAAATATGAGAGTTTTGAATAGACCGCAAAGACTTTGTGTTTTCCTATATTCTTTTGAATGTATTGCATTAAACTTAGTTCAGATTTTCCATGGGCAATATTTGTTACAAGAAATTGGTATTGCTTTTGCTATGTTCTTTATTTACATTACTATGCAAAATCCACTGGAATATACTGATGTTACAACTGGAACTTACAATAGAAATCTTTTTAAGAAAACTATTAATGGAAAAATTACAAAAAATGAATCTGCTGCAATTGTTTGGGTTCAAGTTGATGGATTAAGTTATATCAGTAAAAAATTTGGGATTCAAAATGACTCTGTTCTATTAAAAAGTGTTGCAGAATTTCTTTTAAATTTTGGAAAAGATATTAGTGTTTACAGACTTACAAATAGACAGTTTGCTCTTGTAATGGCAGAAAAACAAGATTACAAAGGATATGCAGAAAAAATTATTCGAAGATTTGAACGGACTTTTGCTTTGGATAATATTAATGTTTCTGTAAATCTTGTAGCACATGTTTGTTGTATTCAAAGCATAAGAGATTTACATTCTATAAATGATGTTTTAGATATTATTGATTATTCTTTAAACGAGGCAAAAAAGAATACAAAAAATGAAGTAATTTTTGCAACTTCAGAAATCTTTGAAAAACATCGTCGCGAAGTTGAAATTACACAGGCAATTTCTCACGCTGTTAGCAAAAAAACATTCCAAGTTTACTATCAACCAATTTATTCTGAAAAAGAAGGAAAATATACTAGTGCAGAAGCTTTAGTTCGTTTGATTGATCCAAACCTTGGCATGATTTCTCCAGACACTTTTATTCCAATAGCAGAAAAAAATGGTTCAATTTTAACAATTGGAGAAATTGTTTTGGAAAAAGTTTGTACTTTTGTTGAACAATTCCATCCAGAAGATTTTGGTATAAAATCAATTCACGTAAACCTTTCTGTAATTCAGTGTATGCAAGATGATATTGCATTTAAACTTTCAAGTATCATTAATAATCACAGAATTGCACCAGGTTTAATTGATTTTGAAATTACAGAAACTACAGCAGATAATATAAACAAACTTGAAAAAATCATGTCTGAATTTAACACAAAAGGAATTAATTTTTCTTTAGATGATTACGGAACAGGATACAGTAATCAAGCAAATTTAATGAAATATCCTTATTCAATTGTAAAAATTGATAAATCTATGATTTGGGCTTGCGATACAAATCCTAAAGCGTTAATTTCGTTAAAGCACACAGTAGCAATGATTAAAGATTTGGAAATGAGTGTTCTTGCAGAAGGTGTTGAAACTGAAGAACAAAAAGCAATGCTTTGTGAATTAGGTTGTGATTACTTCCAAGGTTATTATTATTCTCGCCCAGTTCCTCAGGATGATTTCTTAACAATTATTAGAAATGGAAAAATAAGTGGAGCTGTTACTTCTTTATAAGCCCTACAATTGATACAAACTTGCGTAAGCTCCGCCTTTTTCCATAAGTTGTTGGTGAGTTCCCATTTCTAAAATTTCTTTATCGCCAACAACCGCAATACAATCTGCATTTTGAATTGTG
>JAGARY010000147.1 GCA_017622055.1 Treponema sp.
AATTTCGCCTAATTTTCTATTTGATTGCGTAAGTTCTAAAGTCCGTTCAGAAATTAATTTTTCCAAATTTTTATTTAAATTTTCATAATCTTTTTGTGTTTTAGAAAAGTTATAAATAAGAATTGTTAAGAACGAAAGAATTGTAAGTTGCCACCCTACAACAATTGTTAAAATTACATTACTTTTCCGAAAAATTACAAGGAATACTCCAATCACTAATGAAATTAAAACCGGAGAAAATCCTGATAATAATAAAACAACTTGATTATTTTTTTCACGAATTGATTTTATAATTAAATAAACTGCATATAAAATATGTATTCCCATTAATACATAACATAAATTCAAAATAGAGTAGAATTGATTTAAATCATCCCCTAATAGAACTAAAAATATTGCAAAAAATACAATGAATTTTCTAAATATTGTGATTTTTTTTGTATCTGTCTTCTTTAAGAAATCTCTAATAAAAGAAACTGCATAATTTGTTGTTAAAATTGCCATTATTCCATTAAAGATTTTTTCAAAAAGTAAGAATGAATATCTTCCTTCAAAAATGAGTGAATATTCTCCTAAAGAAACTGTAGTTAAATAAAAAGCAGAAAAAAATGTAACTCTTGAAAACGAAAGATTTGAACGTCTTCCAGCACCAAATAAAAATAATAAAAAATAAATAAAAGAAATTACAAGTAAAACTACAGAAAGAATTAAGAAAATGTTTGAATTAAGAAAATCTTTTGTATTTCTTGTTACAAAAACATCATTTTCTAATCCAATGTATGGAATTGTTGAAAAAGAACCTTTTCCGTTTACCCACAGTGTAATTAATAATTCATTTGGTTTGTCTGTATTTAATAATATTGGCGAAATTGTGTAAGCACTAGATAGTTCACCGGATGTAAATTGCTTTGGTGGAAAGAATCCTGATTTTCCTATATATGAATTGTTAACATAAACTTTATCTGCAATTTTAGTAACACCTAAAAAACAAGATAAAGTTTGCTCTTGCATATCGTAAGGAATGTCAAAATAAGTTTTTAACCAAATATAGCCTTTTTTGTTATTAACAAAAGTTGATAATCTAGAAAAGTCTTTTACGTCAATTGGATGGTATGTTCCATCAATTCCTTCTGTAGAATACTCCCAATTAGAATCTAAAGTGATTCGTGGTTGGTTTTTAGAACCACAAGAGAAACTTAAAAAACATAAAATCAATAAAGTAAAAAACTTTCCTTTCATTTTTATACAAAAGAAGGACTACCAAAAAGCAATTTATGAACTGTCATTCAATTTTTGTTAGAACAATTGTTTCTTAAAATAATTGTTTGACTTTACTTTTTAGATAGTCCAATTTTAAATTATATTAAATTAAAATTAATAAAAAATTAATTATTCACCGTCTTTATTTTGATTTGGGAATTTTTGTTGATATTTTTTCAACATAGCAACGGCATTGCGTTTTCCGTTGTAAACAAATCCACCATTCCAATATTCAAGAGCAGCAAACAAAGCGTTTCCTCCGTCTTGGCTATCAGATTCTTTTGTTTTAAATGAAACATAATCTGCCAATTTTACAAAATCGTTGTTATGTAAACATTCAAGACGTTGTCTGTTAAATTCATTCCATTTTTCAAGGTCTTTAAAACCTTCACCTTCATCTTGAACAATGATGTGTGAGTGAGTAGGGCTAAAAGAGTACCAAACTGTAACTTTTTTGTTGATGTCACAGTGGTTTCCGTGTTTTACAGCATTTTTAATTACTTCACTAATCTGTTGTTCAAGCAAGTTTAATTCTTTAATTTCTGTAGG
>JAGARY010000148.1 GCA_017622055.1 Treponema sp.
AGCAATTAGACGTGCTTTGCAAATGGCAAAAATTGAACCAAAAGATGTGGGTTATGTGAATCTTCACGGAACTGGTACAAAATTTAATGATAGTATGGAATCTAAAGCGGTTGATTCAATTTTTGGTGAATATAAAGTTCCTTGTTCTACAACAAAAGCTGTAACTGGACATACTCTTGGAGCCGCAGCCGCATTAGAACTTTCAATATGTTACAAAACATTGATTGAAAATATTGACAAAATTTGCAATAATGTCATATTACCAATTCAAGTTTGGGACAAAGTAAAAGATGATGAACTTCCAGAATTGAATTTTGTAAATGAAAAAAATGTAAATGTTGATAACAAAATTAAGATTTGTGCTTCGAATTCTTTTGCATTTGGTGGCGCAAACGCTTGTTTAGTTATTGGATTATAGGTAAATTTAGATTATGTCATTGTCGGGCGTGTGACGATTGCCACGGCCTAAAGGCCTCGCAATGACACGTGCCCCAACAATATAAACATGGAGTTTTTATGAAAGAAATTCAACAATTTATTGAATACGATGAATTGATTAATTATCTTCCACACAAAGGAAAGATGTTTTTGCTTTCGCGTGTTACTCAACATGATGTAAATAATCATACAATTACAAGTGAGTATGATATTACTGAAAATTGTATTTTTTATGAAAAGGAATATGATGGAGTTCCTTCTTGGGCTGGTTTTGAATTTATGGCTCAAGGAATTTCGGCTTTAACAGGTATTACAAACACAATGAAAGGTCGCACTCCGCTTCCTGGTTTTATTCTTTCTGTAATGGAATTTAAAGCTGATGTTGGATATTTGAAAAACAACACAACAATTCAAATGAAAATTAAAGAAGATTTTAGAGATGAAGAAAATCACATTTATAGATATATTTGTGAACTTTATGCAAAAAAAGGTGACGAAAATCCTTCTGTAACTGCAAAAATTTCGGTTATGGAAACTGAGGATGTGCACGCATTATTTGGTGATTAATTGATGAAAATAAATAAAGGAGATTTTTAATATGGAAAATTTAAATGCAGACAAAAAAGTTTTGGTAACTGGTGCAAGTGGTGGAATTGGTAGAGCTATTGCTGTTGAAGCTGCAAAAGCTGGATATTATGTAATTTGTCACTACAACGGAAGCCAAGCTAAAGCTGAAGAAACTTTGAATCAAATTAAAGCAAATGGTGGAGACGGGGAATTGATTCAATTTGATGTTTCTAATCGTGAAGATTGTAAGGCTAAACTTGCTGAAGTTACTGCAAAACACGGTGCTCTTTGGGGTATTGTAAATAATGCTGGTATTACAAGAGATAACACTTTTGTTGCTTTGAGCGGTGATGATTGGGACAAAGTTATTCACACAAACTTGGACAGCTTCTACAATGTTTTAAATCCTTTAATTATGCCAATGGCAAGTAGAAAAAATAAACGCGGTGGACGTATTATTACTATTTCTTCTGTAAGTGGTGTTCACGGAAACAGAGGTCAATCTAACTATTCTGCTTCTAAAGCTGGTTTGATTGGTGCTACAAAAGCTTTGGCAGTTGAACTTGCTGGACGCGGAATTACTGTAAACGCAATTGCTCCTGGTGTAATTGAAACAGATATGACTGCTGCTATTAATCCAGAAGTTTATGATATTATTATGAAAACAATTCCTATGGGACGTGCAGGAAAACCTGAAGAAATTGCTTCTGCTGCTGTTTATTTGCTTTCTGAAGGTGCTGCTTACGTTACAAGACAAGTAATTGAAATTGATGGTGGTATGTAATATGGAATTCACAAAACCTAATGGAAAACGCCGTGTTGTTGTAACTGGCGGTGGTATGGTTTCTGCTCTTGGTCGTGATTGGGAAACTGCATTCAAAAACTTAAAAGAATGTAAGAACAAAATCCGTTATATGCCAGAATGGGAACGCTTTACAAAAATGAATACTAGAATGGCTTGTCCTTATGATGAACCATTACCAAGTTTTCCACGCAAAAAAATTAGAGGTATGGGGCGTGTTGCTTTGCTTTCACTTCTTTCTACTCAAGATGCTTTGCGTATGGCTGGATTTTTAACTGAAGATGGCGAAGACGTTATTGAAGAATTAAAAAATGGTCGTACTGGTATTTCTTACGGAACTTGTATGGGAAGTATGGATGCTATTGGCGATTTGGCAAAAATGGTTGAAACTGGTGATTCTTCTCACTTGAATTCGCAAACTTATATTAAGGCTATGCCTCAAACTTCGGCTTGTAACCTTTCTGTTTACTATCAGATTCGTGGTCGTATGATTATTACTGATACTGCTTGTACTTCTGGTAGCCAAGGTATTGGATATGGTTATGAAGCTATTGCTGATGGTCGTCAAGATATTATGATTTGTGGTGGTTCGGAAGAACTTTCTGCACCAGATGCTGCAATTTTTGATACTTTGGGTGCAACTTCTTGTTTGAATGATACTCCTGAAAAAACACCTAAATGTTTTGACAAAGACAGAGATGGTTTGGTAATTGGTGAAGGTGCTGGAACTTTAATTTTGGAAGATTTGGAACACGCTGTAAAACGTGGGGCAAAAATCTATTGTGAAGTTGCCGGATTTGCTACAAATGCTGACGGAACTCACATTACTTCGCCAAACAGCGAAACTCAAGCACTTTGTCTTGAAATGGCAATTGCTGATGCTGGTGTTTCTAAAGACGAAATTGCTTATGTAAATGCTCACGGAACTGCAACTCCACACGGAGACATTTCTGAAAGCCAAGCTGTTTACAAAGTATTTAATAGAGCAATCCCAATTTCTTCTACAAAAAGCTACATTGGTCACATTTTAGGTGCATGTGGTTGTGTAGAAAGTTGGTTAACAATCAATATGATGAATGAGGGGTGGTTCCATCCAAACGTAAATTTGGAAAACGTAGACCCTGAATGTGCACCACTTGATTATATTACAGGAAATGGTCGTGAAATTGACTGTGACACTGTAATGGCAAACAATTTTGCGTTCGGTGGTGTAAACACTTCTTTAATTTTCAAAAAATGGAAAGGGCAATAAATTTTTTGTAAATTTTACTGGTAGGGGCTGTCTAATAAGAATATATTATGTCATTTTCGTCTTCTGGTTTGACCAGAGGACGAGGAGGGCAGAGGTATTTTTTCTTAGACAGCCCCATGATATTTAAAATTCAGTTCTTATTTTTCCATATCAAAAAGCACTAAACTCATTCAAAAAAAATCCGATAAACAACATATGAGAATATCAAATAAATCAAGCGTTATTACAGGTGCAATTTTATTATTAATAGCAGCACTTTTTTCAATTAGTTTACTCTTTATTCCTTTAACATTTGTTTTAAATGGAGATACAAATAGTTTATTTTTTATTTTGGGCGATATGCTTTTTTCAAGCTATGGCTTTTCTAGTATTTTGATTCCTGTTTTTTTGTTGGTTGCAGGTTTGTCTTGTTTTGCTTCTACTTGGACAGCACGACGCACAATGACATTTTTAACTGCACTAATTCCGTTTTTTACAATTGTAATTACAGAAAATATTTGTCGTTCAGTTTTATCACAAGATTCAGCAGATTTTGTTACATTAAAAATTATAATTTGTATTGTAACTGGAATTATGCTTGTTACAATTGAATTTTTAGGAATTGGGTTAATTGCAGACAAAGTTAATGATTACTTTTTCCATAACACTGAAAAATCAAAGGATGATAAAAAATCAACAACAATAATAAAGAAAATTAATGTTCCAAAAATTCTTCAGAAAAAAGAAACAGAAGAAAGTTTGAATAAAAAAGAAAATCTTTTAGAAGATCAATCTGAAGAAGTTCTTTCATTAATAAATGAAATTAAAGAATATAAATCAAATAATCCACTTGCAACACCAGATCCATTACCAAATCCTGTTGTTGAAGAATCAAAAGTTCAAACTGTGGACGTGGAAGCTGTTGAAGAACAATCGGAACCTCAAACACAATCTTCATTAATTACAGAAGAAGAATACGCTGCTTTAACAACTTTAGAACCAGAAATTCAAATGGAAGATGAATTGGAATGGAACAATCTTCCTCCTGTTCCAGAAACTTTGCCTCCAGAATATGATGAAGATTTTGAAGAAGAAATTGACGAAAATGATCCTGCATTGCAATTTCCACCTGTAGAAGGTGAAACAAATCCTTTTGAAGTTTTTACTCTTACAGAAAATACAACTTCGGAAGATTCTGAGTCTGAGGATGAAATTGAATACGAACCTGAAAATCAGGAAGAAAATTTTCAAAATACAGAAGACAACGAAAATATTTCTCCAGAATTTTATGAAGAATCAATAAGTGATGATTTTTCGGATGATACAATTTCTGTTGAAAATGATGTTTTTGAAAAAACTGAAGATGTTATTTCAATAGAAAATGAATCAGACCTTAAAAAAAAACAAATTTCTAGAGAATTCTTAAACAAATATAACGAAAAACAATTCCCAAAATCTGAATTTCCTTATGGAATAAAATTCCAGGATGATGATTATTCGGATGTAAGTGAAAAAAAAAATAATGTAGTTCATAAAAGCGAATATCCATCTGTAATTAGATTGGATGAAGCTACTTCTGAACAGCCAATTTTTTCAGAAAACAAAGAAATTAAAACAGTTCAAAATGAAAATGCATTTAATACTTATGATGCAGAAGAAGATTCATTTGATTACAATATTAATTTAAATAATCAAAAAGAATCTACAACTCCAGATTTTACAGAAAACATTGAAGAAAATTCATATTCAGATGATGTTGCTTCAAATTTTAATTCAAAACAACCTTTGCAAAAGAAAATTAGTATTCGTGATGAATTAGCAATGCACGGAAATAATACACCAGGAATTTCTTTAAAACCATTGGCATCTTCGGTGGCAGCAACAACAATTCCAGTTTCATCTTCTGTTACACAAGTTTTTTCTGATATGGAAAATGATATTCGCAAAAATCAAATTAATCAAAACGAAGCAATTTCTATTAATAATGAAACTTTAGATGATACTTTGGATGAAGAAATTTTAGATTATGAAAACAATATTGATGAAACTTTCTTAGATGAAGATTATGAAGAAGATTTTGAAAATTTAGATATTTCTTCAACAAATAACAATAATCCAATTTTTGATGACTTTGATGAAGAAAATGATTTTAACCAGGATGATTCAGATGCTCAAATTATGAATGCTGGTCAAAAAATAGGAAATCAAAATCAATCTGCAACAAATCTTACAGCAGATGAACTTTCAGATTTCTTTACTGCGCAAGAAATTGAAAATACGCCAATTACAAAAGAAATTCAAGGAAATCCTCCAAAAGTTGGAAACAGAGCAACTAAAAAAGGTCCTTATGTTATTCCTTCAGATTTGCTTACAGCGTATAAAGATGATCAATACTGGATTATTGATGAGCAAACAAAAAATGCTTCTTTAAGTTTAAAACAAACTTTGGCAGAATTTAATATTGAAGCTGAAATTATTGGAATTAAAAAAGGTCCTGTTGTAACAATGTTTGAAATTTTGCCAGCTCCAGGTGTTAAATTAAGTAAAATTGTTGCATTGCAAGATAATATTGCTTTGGCACTTGCGGCTCAGTCGGTTCGTATTGTTGCACCAATTCCTGGAAAACAAGCAGTTGGTATTGAAGTTCCAAATAAAAATCGTTCGGTTGTAGGATTCCGAGAAATTATTGAAATGGATTTGCCAGAATGGAAAAAAATGGCTGTTCCTGTAATTTTGGGAAAAGACATTTTGGGAAAAGCTCAATTAATTGATTTGGTAAAAACTCCTCATATGTTGATTGCAGGTGCAACTGGTTCGGGAAAATCTGTTTGTGTAAACTCGTTGATTCTTTCTATTTTGTATAAACGTTCTTACCACGATGTAAAAATGATTTTGGTTGACCCAAAAGTTGTTGAATTAAAACTTTATAACAATATTCCACATCTTTTAACACCAGTAATCACAGAGCCTAAAAAAGCGTTGCAAGCATTGCAATATTGTTTGTGCGAAATGGAACGTCGTTATGCCCTTTTGGATGGAATGGGTGTTCGTGATATTTCAAATTATAATATTAAAATAAAAGAACAAAATATTTGTACAGAAAAATTGCCTTACATTGTTGTTATTATTGACGAATTTGCAGATTTGATGGCAACAAGTGGAAAAGAACTTGAAAATATTGTTGCCCGTTTAACAGCAATGAGCCGTGCAGTTGGAATTCACCTAGTTTTGGCTACACAAAGACCTTCTGTAAACGTAATTACAGGTTTAATTAAAGCAAACATTCCTACTCGAATTGCATTTATGGTTGCTTCAAGAACAGACTCAAATATCATTATTGATACAGTTGGTGCCGAAAAATTGCTTGGTCGTGGTGATATGCTTTATGCTTCGGCTGTTGATCCTGCTCCAATTCGTATTCAAGGAACTTTTGTAAGTGATCAAGAAGTAGAAAACGTTGTTACAGCTGTAAAAGAATATGGAGAGCCAGATTATATTGATGAAGAAATTTTTGTTGATGACGATGACGACACAGCAAGAGATTTGTTTGGCGAACCAATAGGCGACGATGATCCGTTGTATGATCAAGCTTTGCAAGTTGTAGTTCAGGCAGGAAAAGCAAGTGCAAGTTATATTCAAAGAAGACTAAAAATTGGATATAACAGAGCCGCTCGTCTTGTAGAAGAAATGGAAGAACGAGGAATTGTTGGCCCAGCAAACGGAAGTAAACCAAGAGAAATTATTCGTTATCCATAGTTTACGGTAAATTTGGTAGATTTTTTTACAATTTATAAAGAATCTTTTTCTTGTTTTTTTAGTTCTCTCAATATAGAATTAGAATATTCTATAACATCAGGAGAATTCCCTATGAAAAAAATTATATCGTTATGTATGATTTTAAGTTTTTTTGTTTCTTGTGCATTTTCAACAACATTAAAATCAGACGAAGAACTTAAAAAAATGGATTCCATTACATTTGTAAAAGAAATGGGAAATGGTATTAACCTTGGTAATACAATGGAAGCCACAAATAATTGGCTAGGATTTAATGCAAATCCAGAACAGTATGAATTAGCTTGGGGACAACCAATCACAATTCAACCATATTTTGACGCATACAAAGAAGCAGGTTTTGATTCAGTAAGAATTCCTGTGGCTTGGACAAATACAATGGACTGGCGCAACGGTGATTTTGAAATTAATAAAGATTATCTTGAACGTGTTGCTACAGTTGTTCAATATGCTTTAGATGCAGATTTGTATGTTATTATTAACGACCACTGGGATTATGGCTGGTGGGGACTTTTTGGTCATGATCAAAAAACTGCATATAAAATTTTTGATGCAATTTGGGATACAGTAGGAACTTATTTTAAAGATTATTCACCAAGACTTGTTTTTGAAGCTGGAAACGAAGAATGGGGCGACAGATTTAATGATAAAGTTGATGGAAAATCTGGAAAACTTGGAATTGGTGCACAATACAAATTAATTACAACTTTGGCCCAACGTTTTGTTGATAAAATTAGAGCACAAGGTGGAAACAATACAGATAGATTCTTACTAATTCCTGGATATAGCACAGATATTGATAAGACTGTTTCTCCAAATTATGTAATGCCAGAAGATAAAACAAACAAAATTCAAAAATTGTTGATTTCTGTTCATTATTACACACCTTCTACATATTGTATTCTTTCTGAAGATGCAAGTTGGGGAAAATGTAAAACAAACTGGGGAAATGCCGCAGAAAAACAAGAATTAGACAAATATTTTAAGAAAATGCAAAAATTCACTGACCAAGGTTATGGTGTAATTGTTGGTGAATATGGTGTTGCTCAAATTAAAAAGAATGGAAAATGGGTAAAAAAAGATGGTATGGAAACATGGCTTGGATGTGTTCTTGAAGCATGTGATAAATACAATTACAGCCCATTCCTTTGGGATTGCAATACATTCTTCTTAAAGAAAAGAGATACAACTGGCAAAATTATTGGATTTGAAGATAAATCAATTGCCGATGTTTATAAAAAATAAATAAACAAAAAGCCCTTGAGTTTTGAAACTCAAGGGCTTTTTGTTTACCTAAAATCTATTTATTAAGCAAATGGATTTTCTGTTGGGTAGCGAACGCCAGCTGGTTGGTTGTAACCAATTTCGCTTACGTCTACACCAATATATTTGAACACTTCGTACAATGTTTTTCCGAAGTGTCCGAATGCAACTGCACCGTGGTGTGGGTAGTTTCCTTCAATCAATACGTGACGATA
>JAGARY010000149.1 GCA_017622055.1 Treponema sp.
TATGTAAAATTGATGTTGGTTCTTATAGAATCTCATTAAGGTTCCTCCTTCGTTTTTTTTAGGATATCATGTTTTTACTACATGATAAGCCTCGAGGGCCTTAATGATTTTCACGGATTGGATTTTGCTAACGCAAAATCTTTGGGGAAGAGGAAAGCCGATGTTGAAGTTTGAAGAAGAAACAAAAAGGATTTTAAATGCTTGTTTAGAAGTTCATAATGAATTGGGATGTGGTTTTCTTGAGCCTGTATATCAAGAAGCGTTAGAAAGAGAATTTCGGATACAAAAAATTCCTTTTGAACGTGAAAAACTTTTACCTATACTATATAAAGGGCAGAAATTGGACAAAAATTATTTTGCTGATTTTATTTGTTTTAATGAAATTATATTGGAAATAAAAGCTGTTTCAACAATTGCAAAAGCACATAAAGCACAAGTAATTAATTACTTAAAAGCGGCAAATAAACAAATTGGATTATTAGTTAATTTTGGCTGTAATTCATTAAAATGGGAAAGAATATCCCATTTTGAGGAACAGGAAAATCGTTAGATTTTCCGAATCCGTGTGAAATAGAGAGGGAAAGGTCACGCGGATTGGATTTTGCTAACGCAAAATCTTTGGGAAGAGGGGATAAAGAAAAGGAAAATTGAAGTGTTTTGATGATGGAGTGTTGATGACAAATAAAAATCCTTTTGAAATTGATTTTGACTCATATATTCGTCAAGGTGAACCTTGTAAAAAAGAAAAAAGTATTGCTTGGGCAATTGCTACGGGTTTACAACAAGTAGACGGTCTTACTCCATCAAATTATTTATATGAAACTGCTAAACGCAATATTGAAGGTGAAATTTCAATTGCAGAAGCAAAAAATCTTATTGATTCCTATTATGAATCAAAATCTGTTTCTACAGAAAATGTTGAAGACACAGAAGAAGCAGATAAAGTTTCGGCTCGTATTACAGAAATTCTTTCTGAAAAGTCTTTTACATTTTCTCCAAATCAGTTGTTATTAATTCATAAAAAATTGTTTTATGGTGTTTTTAATAAAATCCAGGCTGGAAAATTTCGTGATTATAATATTACAAAAAAAGAATGGGTTTTGAATGGAGATACTGTTTTATATGGGGATGCGGATTTAATTAGTAGGACTTTGGAATATGATTTTAATACAGAAAAGAATTTTGACTATTCTGAACTTTCAAAAGAAGAAATTGTAAAACATCTTACTCGATTTATAGCAAATATTTGGCAAGTTCATCCTTTTGGTGAAGGAAATACTCGAACTACAGCAGTTTTTACAATAAAATATTTTAGATCCTTAGGCTTTAAAATTAATAATGAACCTTTTGAAAAATATAGTTGGTATTTCCGCAATGCTTTAGTTCGTGCCAATTACACTAATATTCAAAAAAATATTTATATGAATACAGAATTTTTGGAAAGATTTTTTCGCAATCTTCTACTTGATGAACACAACGAATTAAAAAATCGGTATATGCATATTCAATATGAAGCTTATTCTAAAAATCTTGAAGAAAAACAAAATCTGCCTGTAAATCTGCCTGTAAATAAAAAAATGACAGAACTTTTAAATCTTTTAAAAGAAAATCCATTTTATACTTACGATGAATTGGCAAAAATAATGAACTGTACACGAGAAACTGTTAGAGTTAATTTAAGAAAACTTGAAACACGTGATCTTATTTGTCGAATTGGTTCAGACAAAAATGGTCACTGGGAGATAAAATAAAATATGCTAGTAAAAAATTTTACAAAACATTTTATAGTAATTACTCTATTTTGTTTTATTCAAACTTTGCTTCCTGCTTTTGATTTAGGATTTATTACAAATCCTAAAAACGGACGAGTCAAGGGCTTGAAGGTCGTGTCCCTTGACCGGACGTATTTTTCTGTTGGGGGGGGGTAATATAGAAGAAAGTTCTTTTTTTAATGAACTTTCTGCACAAACTCCTCTTGGAACTACAGAATCAAAATTTTTGGAACGAACTTATATTACCGAAAGTTTAGATTTTTCACTTTATGAAGCTTGGATTGAATATGACGAAGCTCTTTCACTTTTGGAAAGTAATCAGTCTTTTTTGAAAAAAAACAATTCTTCAATTACACATCTTTCTTTAACGGAGCAAGAAAAAATTGAATCTACTAAAAACAATTTTTTGCTTCAACTTGAATTAGAAAAAAAATCAAAAACATATAATATTTCAAATTCCATTTATGGAATTCAAAATCAACTGAACAGCATGGAAATTGCTTGTAAAAATCATGATTCAAAAGAGTTGTCCAGATTAATAACTGCTTTTTATATTTCCAAAGGGCTTGTTTATCAAAAAAGTGGTTTTGTTTTTACACAATTGATAGTTGTAATGGGTGTTTTGCTTCTTGTTGTAATGGCACTTTTGTTTTTTTATCGCATAACTTATGCTCGCAGAATTGAAATTGAAAAGATTTTAAAAGCTACTAACAAAGGTCAAGAAGAAGAACGTCGCCGCATTTCTCTTGAACTTCACGATTCTGTTGCTCAACAAATGCACTATGTTTCTATTTTGGCAGAAAAAATTTCTGATAAAGATTTAGCAAAAGAAATTAAACAGAATCAAAGTGAATGCATAGAAAATATAAGAAATGCATGTTATACACTTTCTTCTATAAATATTGATAAGGGAAGTTTTAAATCTGTTCTTAAAAATGCAATGGATAATTTTCAAAAAAGAACAAAAATCAATACTTCACTTGTAATTACACCTGATATAGATTTTAATCTAATTCCGCAAAGTTCTTTTCATCATATTTTTAGAATTATTTGGGAACTTTTGACAAATATTGAAAAACACAGTGGGGCTTCAGAAGTTGTTGTTTTAATTCGTAAACCACAACCAAGTGATAAAATACAAAATGGACTTATGATTTTTATTTCGGATGATGGTCAAGGAATTGATGAAAAAACTTTGGAAACATTAAATTCAAAAAGAATTGAAAATGCAAAAAATCTTCATTTTGGTTTGCAAAATATAAAACTAAGATTAAATGAAATTAATGGAACTATAAAATATTATTCAGAAAAAGGAGAAGGTACGGAAGTAAAACTTTGTATAAAAAACTAAAAATAATTTGTAAAGGAAAATATTAATATGAAATTTATAATGATTGAAGATCATAGTCTTGTTAGGCAAGGTATTTCTAAAATAATAGAAGAAAAAAGTGATTTTTGTTGTGCAGGAACTTTTGCAACTGTTGCAGAATCAAAAGATTTTCTTAAAGAATTTTGCAAATCTTATGATCATGAACCTTTAATTTGTATTATAGATATAAATTTGGGGAATGATGATGGAATTTCTTTAATAAAATTTATTAAAGAAAATTATCAAAACATTTATTGTATATGTTATTCTATGTTTAAAGGTGCTGGACTTGTTGAACAGGCTGTTTCGGCTGGAGCTGTGGGATATGTTTCTAAAAATGCAGAATTGGAAGTTTTGCTTCATGCAATGGAACAAGCCGACAAAAACTCATTTTACATGGAAGATAGTTTAACTTCTGATTATGTAGTTTATACAAATCTTTTTCAAAGTCTTACAAAACGTGAAAAAGAATTAGCAGATTTATTTTTAATAAATAAATCTGAAGAAGAAATTGCTCAAATTATGAGCATAACACCTCGTGCTGTAGATAATTACATGACTAGAATTTTGTCTAAATTAGGTGTTGTAACAAAAAAAGAATTATTACAGAAATTTGGATTTCAACAAGGGCGGTAAAAAATGACATTCAAAAAATATTCACTTAAAACACAGTTTTTAATTTCATTAATTTTTATTCCATTAAATTTTTTTTCAGCTTATATTTCGGAACAATTTCATGTTCCATTTTTTATGGATATGATTTTTGTTTACGCAGGTAGTTTTTTTGGAGTTCCTTGTGGGCTTTTTGTAGGATTTGGACATTCTCTTATTGCTTCATTTTTTTGGCATCAAAATATTTTAAATTTATTTTATGGTATATGTTGTTTTTCTGGAACTTTTTTAACTTGGTTTATTGTAACTAGACATCAAGAAGTGTTTTGGTTTAGATTTTTGCTTTTGATTTTTGTTTCTACTGTTGTTATTAGTTTGGAAGGTTCAATTATTTATTCAACATTTTTTTCTACAGCAGAAGAAAATACAGAACTTGCTACAGTTTTTTTTCTTACATATACTCTGGTTTTGCAAAATATTGGGCTTCAGTTAAGTGCATTTTTTGCTAGACTTCCTGTAAATTTGTTTGATAAAGCTTTTGCTGTTTTTGCAGGACTTGGTGTTTTCTTGGGAGTTAAAAAGATTATAGACTAAATCGGATTTTCTTCTATAATGATTACTTATGACAACTTTACTTTTAATCATTATTTATGTGGCTTTTATTTCTTTGGGGCTACCTGATTCAATTTTGGGGTCTGCATGGCCAAGCATGTTTGAAATGTTGAATGTTCCTGTTGGTTATGCAGGAATTATTACAATGATTATTGCTGGTTCCACTATAGTTTCTTCTTTGGCAAGCAATTTTTTGAATCAAAAACTTGGTACATATAAAGTTATGGTAATTTCTGTTTCTATAACGGCTTTGGCTTTGTTTGTTTTTTCTTGTTCTAATGAATTTTGGCATTTATGTTTGATTGGAATTCCTTATGGACTAGGAGCGGGAAGTGTAGATGCTGCTTTAAATAATTATGTGGCACTTCATTACAAAAATAGGCACATGAGTTGGCTTCATTGTTTTTGGGGCGTTGGCACAATGATTGGTCCAATTGTAATGAGTAATTTTATTTCTAATGGCGGAATTTGGACTGAAGGTTATAGAGCAATTTCTATTTTTCAAGTTTTTTTAGTTGTGATTTTGGCTTTTTCTTTTCCTTTATGGAAAAATATGGCAAATAAATCAAACGAATCTGTGAAAAATGATATAAATGAAAAGAATAGTCTTTCTAATTTTGATGATGATTTACAAGAAAAAGTGACTTTAAAATCTGTAATTAAAGTTCCGGGCGTTTTGGAATCTGTTTTTATTTTTTTGTGTTATTGTTCAATTGAATCTACAACTGGGTTATGGGCAAGTACATATATGGTTTTTGCCCGTGGAATTGATGTTTCTGTTGCTTCAAGTTGGGCTATGCTTTTTTTTATTGGAATTACTGTTGGAAGATTTATTAACGGTTTTACTTCTGAAAAATTTGGCGATAAAATAATGATTAATTTTAGTGTGATTTTAATTATTATTTCTTTTGTTTTGATGTTGTTACCAATTGAAAGTAAGATTTTAGTTTGTGTGGTTTTTATTCTTTCTGGTCTTGGTTGTGCTCCAATTTATCCTTGTATGATTCATTCTACACCTATTAGGTTTGGAAAAAGAAATTCTCAGGCTTTGATTGGGCTTCAAATGGCTTGTGCATACACTGGAACAACTTTTTGTCCTTTGATTTTTGGTTTAATTGTGGAAAAGATTTCTGTAAATTGTTTGCCAATTTATGGCTTGGGATTTTCTGTTGCTTTAGTGATTTTGTTGAAAGTTTTAGAAAAGAAAACAAAGGCTTAGGCACTTGAGCTGGCGGGCGAAGCCCGAGCCACTGGACCCAAAGTTTTTGGTTTGAAAAAACAAAAACTTTGGGGAAGCGGCTGACCGTTAGGGAACAGCGAAAACGCCGACCTGTAGTGAAACTACAGGGAAGCCCCTAAATCTTATAAAAATCTTGACTTTTTTTTGCATAAATACAATTATTAACGTATGAAACCTTATATTCACAAAATTAATTATTACGAAACAGACAAGATGGGAATTACTCATCACTCAAATTATGTGCGCTTTATGGAAGAAGCTCGCGTTTATTTTTTGGACCAAATTGGATGGAGTTTTATTGACCTTGAAAATAAGGGAATTATGTCTCCTGTTATTAATATTGAATGTAATTTTAAGAAAACTACAACTTTTCCTGATGAAATCAATATTGAAATTTATGTAAAAAAGATTTCGGCTTGTAAAATTACATTTGGTTACACTTATACTGTAAAGGATGAAATTGTGTTTACTGCCTCAAGTTCTCATTGTTTTTTGGATATGAACGGAGCTCCTGTTATTGTTCAAAAAGTGTTCCCAGAGTTTTTTGATTAACTTACAAAGTATGTAAAGTAAATTGTGAATTATGAATTAATAATTAA
>JAGARY010000150.1 GCA_017622055.1 Treponema sp.
GGAAAAAACATAAGAACTTTGAAATGATTCTTCTTTCGCCAGATAAATCTATTTGTTATACAAAAGGTTTGGAAGGGAAAATTGATTTGTTATTTGATTTTACTTCGGTTGAAGTTATTAAATAGAATATATTTGCGGTAGGGATTGTAGCACCTGCGCAGCAGTCGACCGCAACAAGTGGCGTTAGACACTTGTGAGGACGATGAGCGGTAGCGAAGTGCGAAAAGCCCGTTTTTTGCTTTGCAAAAAACCGCCCAGAATATTAATAGAAATAAAAGGTGTTTATGAGAGCAAAAACATTTAAGGGTGGAATTCACCCAAAGGAACACAAGGAATTAAGTAATAAATGTGCTATTACGCCTGCTTTTCCTGTGTCTAAAACGGTTACAATTCCTGTTACAATGGGTGGGGCACCAAATACTCCTGTTGTAAAAGTTGGGGATGTTGTTGTAAAAGGGCAGGTGATTGCTACTGGTGATAAATTTATGAATTGTCCTGTTCATGCGTCTGTTTCTGGTAAAGTTACAAAGATTCAGAATTGTTTGGTTACTGGAAATTCTTATGTGCCTTGTATTGTAATTCAAAGTGATGACTCAGAGTCTCAAGAATTTTTGCCTGTTTTGGATCCTTTTGCTTGTTCAAAAGAAGATGCTTTGGCAAGAATTAAAGATGCGGGAATTGTTGGTATGGGAGGTGCGTCTTTCCCAGCTCACGTAAAATTGAATCCTCCTGCAGATAAAGTTATTGATTATGTTTTGGTAAATGCTGCGGAATGTGAGCCTTATTTAACTTGTGATGAACGCACAATGATTGAAACTCCAAATCTTTTGATTGATGGTTTGGCAATTGTTTTAAAAATTGTAAACGAAAAGGCTTTGGGAATTATTGCTCTTGAAGATAATAAAGAATATGTTTTGCCAATTTTGGAAGAAGAAATTAAAAAGCAGAATTTGGCAGATAAGATTTCTGTTTGTCTTGTTCAAACTAAGTATCCTCAGGGGTCAGAAAAATTTATTGTAAAATCTTGTGTAGACAGAGAAATTCCTTCTGGAAAACTTCCTGCAGATGCTGGTTGTGTAATTTGTAATGTGGGAACTGTTTGTGCAATTAGCGAAGCGTTCCGTCTTGGAAAACCTTTGATTGAAAGAGCTTTGACTATTTCGGGCGGTGGTGTAAAAAATCCTTGTAATTTGCGTGTTCCTGTGGGAACTTTAATTAGTGATTTGACTCCTGCTTATTTTGAAATTAACGAAAATGTTGCGGCTGTGGAAACCTCATCTGAAAATATTCCTGAAAGTGCTTCTGAAGGTGAATCAAAAGCTAGTGTAAATGGCGGCGACTGTGTGGCGGCAGAAGTGAAAGAGCCAGTAAAAGTTATTAGTGGCGGGCCAATGATGGGATTTTCTATGGCTGCAATTAACTTTCCTGTTGCAAAGGGAACTAGCGGTGTTACTTTCTTAACTGATTCTGAAGCTTGTTTAACAGAAGAATCTCAATGTATTTCTTGTGGTTATTGTGCAAGAGCTTGTGCTATGAGATTGTCTCCTGTTTTGATTTTAAGAGAATTAAAAGCGGGAAATACACAAAAAGCAATTCGCTATGGTCTTATGGATTGTATTGAATGTGGATGTTGTGCATTTATGTGTCCGGCCCACATTAGAATTGTTCAAAAAGTAAGACTTGGAAAAGCAATTGTTAGAACAAAAATGGCAGAAGAAAAAGCAAAAGAAGCTGCTAAAAAATCATAAGAGGTTTGAAAATGAATGATAAAGTAAAAGATAAAAAACAATTTTATATTTCTTCAAGTCCTCACTTTTCGGCAAATTTAACTACAACAAAAATTATGGCGTGTGTGTTAATTGCTCTTTTGCCAGAAGTGATTTTTGGAATTGTAACTTTTGGGCTTCCAGCTTTTGTTACTATTTTGGTTTCTGTAATTGGCGCGGTTGGATTTGAAGCTTTGTATCAAATTATTACAAAGCAAAAGGTTGTTGTTTCTAATTTGTCTGCGGCTGTTACTGGTGTAATGCTTGCTTTGGTTTTGCCTTCTACAACTCCTGTTTGGATGGTTTTGCTTGCAGATTTAGTTGCTGTTGTGGTGGCTAAAGGACTTTTTGGTGGAATTGGAAGCAATGTATTTAATCCGGCGTTAACTGGACGTGCTGTTTTGTTTATTAGTTTTCCTGCTGCAATTGGTGCAACTTGGGCAACTCCACTTCCTTTATTAAAACAAAATTCTTCTTTGGATGCAATTTCTTCGGCAACAGTTTTGTCTCAAATTAATAGCGGAACTTTTGCAGTTTCTGGAGATTCAATTTGGCAATTGTTTATGGGAAACAGAGCTGGTTGTATTGGTGAAACTTTTATTTTGGGAATTATTATTTCTTTTGTTTTCTTGTTAATGTGCAGAATTATTGACTGGCGTGCC
>JAGARY010000151.1 GCA_017622055.1 Treponema sp.
AAAGAACGAACAGACAAAAAAACAATTCTAAGCATTTCTATGGGAGCAGTAAATGATGTTCAAATTAACAAAAAACATACTGTAACTTTAGACAATTTTGTTTTGGAAGAAGTAAAATAATTGAACGGGTGCTTTTATGCCATTTTCGTCCTCTGGTTTATCCAGAGGATGAAAATCTAACTGTATCAACTATAACACTGTCATACTCGTGCTTGACCCGAGTATCAATAATCACGTCATTGCGAGATTTTCGCAAGAAAATCGTGGCAATCCAGTGTATACACGTCATTGCGAGGAGCGAAGCGAAATGACAATCCATTGTATACACGTCATTGCGAGACCTTTAGGTCGTGGCAATCCAGTATATACATACCAAAATGCATTTTTTCAATTTGGTATGTAAAATTCGGGAAAAGTTCTCTACTCAAATCTACCTTATGCATACCAATTTGTTTTATTGAAAAAATGGTATGTATTTTTAACAGAATTCAGCCAGTAAATCAAAAACAAATACATACCAAACTTTATTTTTCCAACTTTGGTATGTAAATAATCAAAAAATGCTCCACTAAAACACAAAAATATACATACCAAATTGAAATTATTTCGTTTGGTATGCATTCAACTCAAAAAGTCCCTGTCATTGCGAGCGTAGCGAAGCAATCCAGTGTACCCACGTTCCTTCTCTGGATTGCTTCGTCGCTTCGCTCCTCGCAATGACAGAAGAATCGGTAAACTCCTCACAATGACAGAAGAATAGCTAGACTACTCTCAATGACATATGAATAACTAATGACAAAATTCTTCACCATCCCCTGATTTTGCGTTAGTAAAATCCAATCCGCGTGACAATTTACCACACAGCCCCAAATTGAACAAAATCACATTTCCTACTATACTATCCCCATGGAAAACAAAAACGAATATCAAGCACAATTATTTTCAAACAGATTAAAAAAGAAATATAAGGAATTACGCAAATGGGCAAGAAAGAATCGCATTTCTTGTTATCGCCTTTACGACAGAGACATTCCAGAAATTCCTGTTAGCCTTGATTTATACGAATTTTTACCATCAGATGTTACAACACCATTGGAAGTTGCCCGATTCTTAAGTGAACAAAATGCAAACTTAAGTGCAAACAATCCTCAAACAGAACAAGACATTAAACAAAGAACTTACGCCATTTTATATTTATACGAACGTCCATACCAAAAAGAAGATTCAGAAGAAGAACTTTGGCTTTCTTTTATGGCACAAGCCGCAGCTGACGTTTTGGGCATTCCACTTCAAAACATCATAACAAAAATGCGCCGCCATCAAAAAGGCAAATCACAGTATGAAAAAAACACATCAGAAGGTGGATTGCCACGCTTCGCTCGCAATGACAAAACACCTCAAAACACCAGACATTGCGAGAACAACAAAGACGTCCATCATTACAATGACAAACAAGACGTTCTTTATAGCGAGGACAAACAAGACTTTCGTCATTGCGAGGAGCGCAGCGACGAAGCAATCCAGAGCGATAGATTGCCACGCTACGTTGAACAAACAATCACAGGACTTGTGCAAGAACAAGGACAAATATTTAAAATCAATTTGGGAACATATCTAGACAACGGGTTATTTTTTGACCATCGTCCACTTCGCTCAATTGTTCGAGACACTTGTAGCAACAAAGATGTTTTAAATCTATTTTGCTACACAGGAAGTTTTTCTGTTTACGCAGCCCAAGGAAACGCAAAATCTGTTGAATCTGTAGATTTATCTAACACATATTTAACATGGGCAAAAGAAAACTTAATTCAAAACGGATTTTCAGACAAAAATAAATATATTTTTACAAGACAAGATTGTATTCAGTTTTTGCAAGAAAAAGCTTTGGCTCAAAAAGCAAAATTAAATGAAGAAAAGAGTGCCGGCACAAATCAAAGAATGACTGCATCCCAAAATAAAGATTTAATTTCAAAAGCAAAAACTTACGATTTAATAATTTTAGATCCGCCAACTTTTTCCAACAGCAAAAACACAACAAACGTTTTGGACATAAACAAACAATGGCCACAATTAGTAAAAGATTGCTTGAACATTTTAAATCCAAAAGGCGTTTTATACTTTAGCACAAACAGCGAACGGCTAAAATTTGATCAAACTCAAATTCCACCAAAAACAATTTCGGGACTTTCTGTAAACGTAAAAGACATTACAAACCAAACAATTCCAAACGATTACGCACAAAAAATCCCACATCATTGCTGGAAAATAACGGTAGAATAAAAAATCAGAAGTCTGAAGTTTTTCTATTCCACCAACACTTTTTCAATTTCTGCAATGTACATAACATGCCAATCTTTATCGGAATAAAAAGTGTCTACATATTTTTTTTCAATAAAACCGTCTTCGCTTAATTCTTTTGCATAAAGTTTTTTGCAAATCAAAGTAAGACGTGCTTCTGCAAAATATGGAACATCATTTTCTTTTTCTACAGTGAATCCACATTTTTCAATTTTATTTTCATCGCGTCCAGAAATTGTTCCACAATAATTCAATTCTTTTCTATATTTTTCTGGCATTACACAAATGCTAAAAGAATCTGCATTATCAACAAATTCTTTTGTAAATCTGGAATGACGAATATAAACAGTTGCAGTATTTTACCCCAAATAACACCTAGCCCACCCCAAGAAGCAGTCATTGTATTTGCCTTTCCATCTTTTTGGGCTGTAATAAGCAACCAGTCTTTTCCAATCATTTTAAAAGGATTTTCTTGCAATTCTTCAATATTAATTTCTTTCATTTTATTCCTCAAAATTTTTCATCAATTTTTATTTTCAATTTTAATAACCAAAAGTTCCATCAACTGATTCATCATTTTCAATCCAGTCAGAAACATTTATAGTTTTAAATTGATTTTCGTCAATTCTAATAATCACATCTTTTATTCCAGCATTAATAATCATTCTTTTACACATTGAACAACTATTTGCATTCTGAATATAAGAATTATCTTTAACTTCTTTTCCAACTAAATAAATTGTGGAATCAATCATTTTATCTCTTGAAGCAGAAATTATTGCATTTGCTTCTGCATGAACACTTCTACAAAGTTCATATCTTTCTCCACGGGGAATATTTAGTTTTTCACGAATACAAAATCCTAAATCACAACAGTTTGCACGACCTCTTGGAGCTCCCACATATCCTGTTGAAATTACTTCATCATTTTTTACAATTACTGCACCATAATGACGACGTAAACATGTACATTGTTCAGATACAGTTTCTGCAATATTTAAATAAAAATTTGTCTTGTCTTTTCTACCAGTCATTTTTTCCTTCCAAAAAAAAACACCCCTTTCGGAGTGTTTTTGCATCTTATAAAAGATAAATTATTTATTGTCTGCTTTAATGCCATAACGTTTGTTGAAGCGATCAATACGACCAGCTGTGTCAACAAGTTTTTGTTTTCCTGTGTAGAAAGGATGGCATGCAGAACAAATTTCAACGTTGATGTTTTCAACTGTTGAACGTGTTTCAATTACGTTACCACAAATACATGTGATTTTTGTAAGTTTGTAATCTGGGTGAATTCCCTTTTTCATTTGTAACTCCTGTTTCTTGCCCGATATTAAAGAAAGCCCGGTCACCACTAGCTTGCACAAAAAAAAGTGCTACTATCATTCCGTCCCCGTTAACAATCAAATTAACACCACAAGATTTATTAGTTTGTATATTTTAATCAATTTCTTATAATTAATCAAGACCAGCCGTTCCTGCGTTCATACTTGCAAGGAATGCTTCATTTGTCTTAGATTTCTTCATTCTATCCAAAATCAACTCAGTAATTTCTGTATCTTCCATTGGATTAAGCACTTTTCGTAAAACCCAAATTTTCTGAAGTTCACTTTCAGAAAGTAAAAGTTCTTCTTTACGAGTTCCAGATTTTTTGATATTGATTGCTGGGAATAAACGACGTTCAGCAAGTTTTCTTTCAAGGTTGATTTCGCTGTTTCCAGTTCCTTTAAATTCTTCAAAAATTACTTCATCCATACGGCTTCCAGTTTCAATTAAAGCTGTAGAAATAATTGTTAAAGAACCACCTTCTTCTACATTACGAGCAGCACCAAAGAATCGTTTTGGTTTGAACAATGCATTTGAATCAACACCACCAGACAAAACTTTTCCAGAAGTTTGAACTGTTTGGTTATATGCGCGAGCAAGACGTGTGATTGAGTCAAGCAAAATTACAACATCACGTTTATGTTCAACAAGACGTTTTGCTTTTTCCAAAACCATTTCTGCAACTTGAACGTGACGTGTAGCTTGTTCATCAAAAGTTGAAGAAATAACTTCACCTTTAATTGCTCTTGCCATTTCTGTAACTTCTTCTGGACGTTCATCAATTAATAAAACAATTAAATAAACTTCAGGATTATTTGTAATAATTGCGTTTGCAACTTTTTGCATTAAAATTGTTTTACCTGCTTTTGGTGGAGCAACAATTAATAAACGTTGCCCTTTTCCAATTGGAGCAAATAAGTCAATAATACGTCCAGAAACTTCTGTAGAAACAGTTTCCAATCTTAGTTTTTTATCTGGATACAAAGCAGTTAAGTTTTCAAAAGGAACACGAGTTTGTGCAACTCTTGGTTCTTGAAAGTTTACAGTTTCAATTCTAAGCAAAGCAAAGAATTTTTCTCCTTCTTTTGGAGAACGAGTTTGTCCGTAAACTGTATCACCAGTTTTTAAGTTAAACAAACGAATTTGACTTGGACTAATATAAATATCATCTGGTCCTGGCAAATAGTTATTTTGTGGCGAACGCAAGAAACCATATCCATCTGGTAAAATTTCCAAAGCACCACTTGCAAAAATAATTCCACCAAGTTCTGTATGAGCTTTTAAAATAACAAAAATCAAATCTTGTTTTTTCATTGGAGCCAAATCATCAGCAGAAAAACCATATTTAATTGCAAGTTCACGCAAATCTGGCATACTTTTTATTGTTAAATCATTAATTACCAATTTTGGTTTTGATTCGCCATCTTCTGCTTTATCAACACCTTCAATATTTTCCAACGCAGTTACGGGATTTGTTGGTGTTGGATAATTTCTGTAAACTTGTTTTGCAGGACCTTTTTTGAATTTTCCGTTCTGTTGATTTTGTTGATTTTCTTTCTTTTCAACTTTTACAACTCTTCGCTTTTTTACAGGAGTTGCATTTTGTTCTTTTGATTCTTCTTCACTTTCTGATTGTGACATTTCTGAATCGTTTGATAATTCTGTAGAAGTTGTTTCTTCTGAAGTAGCATTTTCTGTTGCAGTTTCTTGAACTTCACTACTTTCCTGATTTTCTGCAACTTGATTTTCAGCACTTCCTTCAAAATCTAATTGTGCTTGTTCTTCTACAATTGGTGTTTCTTCGCTAACATCATTTGTACGACGCTTTCTCAATGGTGACATGAATTACTCCGTCTTAATTATTATTTTTATTGATTTTATATATAGAAAAAATTGATTTAATTATTTGAAAAAGAACGTTAACATATTGTTACAATAATTTATAATTTGTGTCAAGATAACATTTTTCGGGTTCCAGGTTATTTTTATTTGATTACATCTGAGTGAACAAGCATTGCTTTTTTATATTCGTCACTGGCAACAGAAAATAAATCAACAGTTGGTTCTTCATCTAACATTGTAACTTGTCCGTTAAATTCAACGTTATTAGCAATTCTTACTCTTGCAGTTTTTACATCTCCGTCAACAACACTGCCTGAACAAATTTCAACTCTTTCTTC